>JABFXK010000206.1 GCA_013361785.1 Sphingomonas sp. | reverse complement strand
CCTATTGCATCGCCCACATTCCGCCGAAGCTGCAGAAGCTCAGGAAGAGCTTCCAGGCTCGTGTCAAATCGGCAACAGCGCAGGCCTAATCGCCGCCGCCGCCGCTAACCGGCTTTTCAGAGGCGAGTACTTCATGCATTTCTACACTCCCTAACAGGGGAGGGGAGCGGCTTCGGCCGCTCCTTTTTTATTGGCGATCGGCCGCCGCGCGCTGGAGCCGGTCGTTGATCGCGGCGCCGAGACCGTCATTGGGGACCGGCGCCACCGCAATGCGCGATTTCACCGAGGCATCGGCTTCGTGCAGCAGATCGAACAGGCGCGCCGCGGCGTCGACCGGGTCGGCGGTCGGGCTGAGATTCGCGTCGCCAGCAATATCGCCGAAGCCGATCAGGAACTCGTCGGAGTCCGCGGTTCGCGCATCGAGCCGCAACGGCTTCGACGGTGCGTAGTGGCTGGCGAGCTGACCGGGAGCTTCGATCCCCGAGCCGGAGGTCGGCGCCGCATCGACGTCGATCGGGCCGCGCCTCAACAGGCGCAGCGATCCGCCCGTGGCGGCGACGATCGTCGATTCGATCCCGCGCCTGGTTGCGCCGCCGTCGATGATCAGCGGGATTCGCCCGCCGAGGCTCTTGAGCACATGTGCCGCGCGCGTCGGGCTGATCGCTCCGCTGGCGTTGGCGGATGGCGCGGCGAGCGGCCGGCCGATGGCCTCCAGCAGCGCCTGCATGGCTGGATGATCGGGCACCCGAATGGCGATGTTCGGCAATCCGGCAGTCACGATCGAGGCGATCTTCGCCTCGCGTCGCAACGGCACCACCAGCGTCAGCGGCCCCGGCCAGTGCCTGTTCGCAAGCGCCAACGCTTCGTCGCCGAAGTCGCCGATCTGCCGTGCCACGGCGAGATCCGCCACATGGACGATCAGCGGAGTGAACCGCGGCCTTCCCTTGGCCTCATAGATGTGGGCGACGGCTTCGTCGTTGGTCGCATCCGCAGCGAGGCCGTACACCGTTTCGGTCGGAACGGCGACCGGCTGACCGGCGAGCATCAGCCGCGTTGCTTCCGCGATGCTCTCGTCGCTGAAGGGCAGGACCCGCGTCTCCATTGCGACGCGGCTAGAGGATTAGGCCCATTCCGGGAAGTTTAGGCCCGCTCGCGCTCAATCAGGTCAGACGCGTCGATCCCCAGCCGCCGCATCCGCGCCCGGATCTCCGGCCATTCCTCCTTGAGGAAGCGGGTGCGCTCGGATTCGCTGAGCCGCGCGCGTGCTCCGGGCGCCACGAACATGCCGATGCCGCGCTTGACGACGATCAGCCCTTCGTCCTGGAAGCCCTGGTAGGCCTTGGCGACGGTCAAGGGATTGGCCTGCTCCTCGGCGGCCAGGGCTCGAACAGACGGAAGCGGATCGCCATCGGCATATTTGCCGGCCAGGATCGCGTCGGCGATGATCTCGCGAAGGCGGACGTAGACGGGCTTCTCGTGCTGGGTACGCAGCGTCATGCTGTCATAATACACCGCCGCGCAGAAAGTGCAATGCTACTCCGCCGGGGACTGCCACTGCCTCACGACATCCGAGAGCGCGGGACGCGGCCGCTCCTCGATCTCGCGTGCGGCATTTCCGATGAAGATGAAGCCGCCGATCCGCTCTCCGGGTTCGCAGAAGGCGTCACGCACCTGCTCGGAGTAAGCGCGCCAGCCCGTCACCCACCCGGCGACATAGCCGAGCGCGTGGGCGGCGAGCAGCAGGTTCATTCCGGCAGCGCCGCACGACAGCTCCTGCTCCCACAGCGGAATCTTGTGATCGGGCAGCGGAGCCGAGACGAGCACCACGAGCTGCCCCGCGTAGTGGGCAAAATCCTCTTCCTTCTGGTGATGCGTCGCAGTGGCGTCGGGATTCTCCTTGGTGAGCGCACGCTGAAGAAGCCGGGCGAAAGAATCGCGCTGGTCGTCCGCGACCGTCACGAAACGCCACGGGTGCAGCTTGCCATGGTCCGGCGTGCGTGCCGCCAAAGTAAGCATGCGCTCCAATTCGTTGGCGGTCGGGCCCGGGCCGACGAGCTCGCGCGGCTTGGCCGAGCGACGGGTCTCCAGCAGCGAAAGGATCGATGAACGGTCGTTGAGCATCGACTTGTGGCCATAGAGGCGGCAGCTCGCCCCAACAATCCGCTTCACAAGCGCGAATTGGCCGTTACGGTCGCGGCGCCTCGCTTCGGCGTGGAAGGGGAGAATCCAATGGTCGACACGTCGGCGGTCGAAGAACCGTTCACGCCCGCTTCGGGTCACGTGAATCCCGCAGAGAAGGGAACCTGGTTTGGTCACCCGCGGCAGCTGGCGCGGCTGTTCACCACCGAGATGTGGGAACGCTTCGGCTATTACGGCATGCGGGCGCTTCTGACGCTCTACCTCACCAAGCACTTCATCTTCAGCGACCAGCAGGCGACCGGCCTCTACGGCGGCTACACGGCGCTCGTTTACCTGACGCCGCTCGTCGGCGGTTTGATCGCGGACCAGATCCTCGGCTCCAAACGGTCGGTGAAATTCGGCGCGATCATGATGGCGATCGGATATTTCACCCTGGCGTTCGGAGGACAGCCCGCCAAACCCTACGCGCTCCTGGACGGCCAGCGCTACGACGTGCAGGTT
>JABFXK010000135.1 GCA_013361785.1 Sphingomonas sp. | reverse complement strand
GCAGTATCTTGCCGCGCTGAACTCGGGCAAATCGCTCGATGAAGCGGCGAAGGTGTTCGGCGATTTGAACGAGCTCGACCGCGAAGCGCGCGCTTATGTGACCGGCAGCAGCTTCGAATACCGGCCCGTCAAGGTCGACATCGCTCTGCCCGTGATCCAGTCGACCCGCACCCTCAGTCCCGGTGAAGCTGCACTGATCCCGCAGGTCGTCGCGTTCCAGGATGACGACCTCAACCAAATCAAGAAGAAGGGCGTCCGCGACCACGAGCTCGCACAGCGGCAGCGCAATCTCGAACGCACGCGCGAGATCGTTCAGCAATATCCGAACGACCCCTACGCGCTCTATTTCCTGGCCGAATCAGAATACGCGCTCGGTAATTACCAGCAGTCGCAAGCGGCTGCCGACCGCCTGCTCGCGATCAATCCGAACGACGTTCACGGTCTCGCGCGCAAGGCGGTCGTAATCGCGACGCTGGCCCGCAACCTTCCCGCCGCCCAGAAGGGCGCCAAGCTCGCCGAGGCGCGCGACCTTGCTGCCAAGGCCAATCACATCGACAACTTGGCCGCGCTGCCGCTGATCGCTTATTACGAAACCTTCCATGAGGCTGGAGAGCAAGCGCCGGAGCTTGCCGTGGAAGGCCTCGAGCAGGCAGTTTCGACCGAGCCACGCGACACGCACGCACGCGAACTGCTGGTCGATGAACTGGCCTCGGAGCGTAAGTGGGCGGATGCAATCTACTGGTTGGGGCCGATTGCCAACGATCCGCACGATAGCCCGGTCCGTGAGTCCGCGCGGACCAAGATGGCGTGGCTGAAGTCGCAGCTAGGTGCGCAACCCGCGACGGTCGCGACGAAGTAGATAGGATTATCCCGCCGGCGTGGCTTCGGTCCGCGGGCGAACCCACCAGGGCTTCATCAGCTCGCCCTTGCGGATCGCCAGCCACAGCAGCCACAGGCCGAACAAAGTCGCGATCACGATCGCGATCAGCGACGCTTCGAGCCCGAAGCCGTTGCCGGTGAGCAGAGGCGGGCCGCTGAGCCTCGCCACCAGCAGGCCGTGCACCGGCGTTCCGGAGACCGGAATGTCGTAGATCTCGCCCTGGGTGAAGTTCCACGCCGCGTGGATTCCCATTGGCAGCCACAGGCTGCGGGTCAGCATGTACGCGGCGCCGAGCATCACGCCGGCTTCGAATGCGATCCCGACGGCCGCAATGGGGCTCGCGTTGGGGTTGGCGAGGTGCGCCGCGCCGAAGAAGGCGGAGGTCAGGAGCAAGGCCGCCCAGCTTCCGCCGAACGCCTCGATCCAGCGGAACAGAATGCCGCGGAAGATCAGCTCCTCCGACACGGCTGCGAAGATCGCGGGGCCGATCAGCGCCGGGAGAAGGTCGGAGGCGTCGCCTTCACCGCTGACGCGGTAGACGCCCAGCAGCGCCGCCACCGCGACCGCGGCCGAAAAGATCAGGAAGCCGCCGCTGAGGCCGAGCCCGAGGTTCCGCAACGCGTTCGGATCGCGATAATCGTCACGCGGGTGCTCGCCGAGACGACGGATGATCAGCTCATAGGCGATGATCAGGAGCGGGATGGCGATGAGGTCCAGCTCGAGGCTTCGGGTCAGCCCGTGGATCGGGGGGACCACATAGCGGCCGAGCAGCCCGGCAACCGTGAAGCAGGCGATCACGATCGCCAGTGCGATCAGCATCGCTACGAGCGGAAAATCAACGATCTTCCGCCACAGGGGCTTTTCCGCCGATGCCGTTGTCACGTGATCCATGGCTTACCCCCCCGTGCGACCGTTGTTCAGCCGAAACGGGCAGCGGTGGCAAGCGCTAACGAACGAGCGGCAGCTCCGGCTCGGCGACCTTGTGCCCCTCGGCGGCGAGCAGCTTCTTCTTGTTCTCGATCCCGCCGCCATAACCGCCGAGCGAACCATCGCTGCGGATCACGCGGTGGCACGGGATCAGCACCGACACATGATTGTCGCCGTTCGCTGTGCCAACGGCTCGAACCGCTTTGGGGTGACCGATGGCGGCGGCGATCTCGGCGTAGCTGCGGGTCTCGCCAGCCGGGATTTTCCGAAGCTCGCGCCACACGGCTTCCTGGAAGGCGGTGCCGGCAACATCGATCGGCAGGTCGGGCGCGGCGAGCGGTTGCTCGATTGCCTTCAGCGTTCCCTCCACGAACTCGCGAAGCCCGCCCTCGTCCTTGACGATCGTCGCGTTGGGAAACAGCCGCCGCAGAGACGCTTCGCTGTCCTCGAACGTCAGCCGGCAGATGCCCCTCGACGTGGCCGCGATGAACAGCTCGCCGAGCGGACTGTTGAATGTCGTCCAGCGGATCGTTTCGCCGCGCCCGCCGTCGCGCCACGCCGATGGGGTCATTCCAAGCCTCTCCTTGGCATCGCTGTAAAAGCCGCTCGGGCTCTGGTAGCCGGCGTCGTAGACCGCGTCGGTCACGCGGCCGTTTGCCTTCAGCGCCTGCTCCGCGCGCCGGCTGCGAAGCCCGCGGGCATATTCCGCCGGCGAGACTCCGAGGTCGCGCTTGAAAATCCGCTGAAAATGGTGCGGCGCATAGCCGACCGCCGCCGCCATCTCAGCAAGGCTCGGCGCCTCTTCGGACCGCTCGATCAGCTTGACCGCTGCCGCCACCGCCTCCCTGTCGCGGCCGACTTCGTCGGGCTT
>JABFXK010000026.1 GCA_013361785.1 Sphingomonas sp. | reverse complement strand
CGGCAATCGCAACAACCGGGAGAAACAGGGCCGCGCCCAGCCCAAACAACAGCAGCATCTCATCGCTCGAATATGCGCCGAAGCTCCCCAACCAGTTGGTCGGCGGACCGCCCGCTGCAGTGCTCAGCGATGGATCGTTGGGATTGTGGGTCGCCAGCGCGATCGCGCCCGCAAGGCTCAGCGCAACGAGCAGAGCGCCCCAGCTGCGCACCAGGAAACGCCGGACACTCTCACGCAGCGCATCCCGCCAGTCGGGCGCAAGTTCGCGCTTGGGTGCGCGAGTCGCCACGGTTGCCATCGTCCCACCCCCAACAGATTGCGGCATAGAATCCCCCACGCCGACACTCCGGTCAAGCAAAGTCGTGACACTGTTGCGACGAACGGGCTAAGCGCGCGGCGATGGACCGCGCGGACGTGATCATCTTCGGCGGAGGGCTGGTTGGCCCGGCGCTCGCGTCAGCGCTCGATTCGAGCGGGCTCTCGGCAATCATCGTCGACCCGGCCGATCCGGCATTAGCCGCCGAGACATCGTTCGACGGCCGCACGAGCGCAGTGTCGTCGAGCTCGATGCGCATGCTCGAGACGATCGGAGTCGCCGAACATCTGGCTGAGCCTGGTTGTCCAATCTGGCGCATTGCGGTCGCTGACGGCCTGAAACCGGGCGGATTGCATTTTGATCCCGATGACGGCGAGCCCCTCGGCTTCATGCACCAGAACCGGCATTTGCGCGCTGCGCTTCGCGCACGAGCCGAGGCCGGCAGGAACATATGGCAATTGTGGAAAGCGCATGTGACGAGCGTTGACCGCGCCGATCACGGCGTTGTCGTCGCCCTTGAGGATGGGCGCAAGCTTTCGGCACCGTTGCTGGTCGCCGCGGATGGCCGCAACTCGAAGACCCGCGATGCTGCGGGAATCACCATCGCCCGGTGGAAATACGATCATCAGGCAATCGTGTCGGTGCTGGGTCACGAGCGTCCTCACGAGCATATCGCATATGAGATCTTTTATCCGACCGGACCCTTTGCCCTGCTGCCGATGAACGACGCTGCGAATGGACACCGTTCGGCGATCGTCTGGTCGGTGCGCAATGAGGATGCTGCCGGCTGGCTTTCGCTGGATGATCCGGATTTTGCTGCCGAAGCAGAAGCTGCGATGGGAGGCTTCCTCGGGAAGATCGAAATGCTTGCGCAGCGCTCGTCTTTTCCGCTCGGTTTTCATCACGCGGCGCAAATTAGTGGGAAGCGACTCGCTCTGGTCGGCGACGCCGCCCACGCAATCCATCCGATCGCCGGCCAGGGGCTGAATCTGGGCTTTCGAGACGTCGCTGCCTTGGCCGAAGTGATGGTCGAGGGTGCCCGGCTCGGGCTCGACCTCGGCGACCGGCAATTGCTCGACAGATACCAGCGCTGGCGTTCGCTCGACGCTCTTTCCGTCGCCTTTGCAACTGACAGTCTGACGCGCATCTACGGCGTTCCGGGGACGACCGCCTCAGCGATCCGTCGCTTCGGAATGGGGCTGATCGGCCGAATTTCGCCGCTTCGCAACCGGCTGATGAACGAAGCGCGCGGCACCAGCGGAGATCTTCCGCTGTTACTGAGGGGCCTGCCGATCTGAGGGCCAATTGTGAAGGACGTTCATGCTCGAGCCGTCCGTTCAATGCGGTGCCAGAACTTACTGAAGCGTCGGCTCGATTTCGACTCCGCCGGTTACCGCCATCCGATGGAACTGCATCAGCTGCACAAGCAGATCGGCGCGGCCGTTGAGCGTTTGCTGCTCAAGCAGCGCCTGTTTTGCTCCGACGTCGAATGGGGCGACCTGCGCGATGGCGTTGACCAATAATTCGTCGTCGAGTCGGGCGACCGCTGCCCAGTCGACTGCGAGCCCCATTGCGTCGCCGAGGCGCTTCGCCTCGCGTTCGACCTCGGCACGCTGGATCATGGCAAGCGGCGGCGGTTCCTCGTCATCGAATGCCTCGATGTCGACATCGGCCGAGCGATAGGCTGTGTTTACCTCGGCTTCCCTGACCAGACGGAACCGGTTCGATCCCAACAGTACGATGTTGAACCGGCCGTCCTCGAGTTCTTCTATTCCGACGACTTCGCCAACGCATCCGACAGGATAGAGCGGCGCCCGATTATCGTCGTCGAGCCGCAATGGCTGGACCATCGCGATTCTGCCTGGACCGTCGATCGCATCGCGCACCATCTCGCGGTAACGGGGCTCGAAAATATGCAGCGGGAGCTGCGAGCGTGGGAACAGGATCGCACCTGGAAGCGGGAAGATCGGAACCCTGATCGTCCTGCTCATGTGAAAAGCACGGCGGAAAGGCGCCGGCGCTGCGCGCCCGACCAGGGATCTTCGAGTCCTTGGGCTTCAAGAAGCTGGAGGAAGCGTTGGCGGGCAGCGCCGTCGTTCCAGTAGCGATCGCGCCCAATGATCGCAAGCAGTGAATCGGCCGCGCCGTCGCGGTCGCCGGCAGCCATTTTCGCCGAAGCGAGCTCGAACCGAGCCTCGTGATCGTCAGGATTGGCTGCGAGCCGCGCCTCGAGAGGACCGGCATCGACTGCGGGGGCAGATGCAACCTCCAATGCGGCGCGGGCGCGGGCGATCTCGGGCTTCTTCCCGAGTTCTTCTGAAAGCCCGTCGAGGATTTCGCCTGCTTCAGCTGTTTGACCAGAGGCAAT
>JABFXK010000242.1 GCA_013361785.1 Sphingomonas sp. | reverse complement strand
GACCGCCGCGCGGTCGACGGACTGCACGTGCCGATCGAGGCGATGCAGAAGATCAGCGGGATGATCGCCGGCATGGATTATGACGAGCGCTCGTCGCTCCCGTGCATCGGCAATGAGCGAGCCGATCTCGTCGTCGCGGGCTGCGCGATCCTCGAGGCGATCATCGAAATCTGGCCGGCAAAGAACCTGGGCGTCGCCGACCGCGGCATCCGCGAGGGGATCCTGCGCTCGCTGATGGCCCGCGACGGCTGGACCTTGTGAGGCGGCTAAAGACCGCAAAAGGCCGCAAAGTCTCTTCGACGCGCTGGCTCGAACGGCAGCTCAACGACCCGTACGTCCGCCGCGCCAAGGCGGAGAACTACCGCAGCCGTGCGGCCTACAAGCTGCTCGAGCTGGATGAGCGCTTCGGTCTGCTCGACGGCGTCAAGTCGGTCGTCGATCTCGGAATCGCGCCGGGCAGCTGGGCACAGGTCGTCCGGCGCAAGGCGCCCAAAGCGGCAATCGTCGGGATCGATCTGCTTCCGACCGAGCCGATTGAGGGAGCGACGATCCTCCAGATGGATTTCATGGATGATGCGGCGCCGCAGCAGCTCAAGGACGCGCTCGGCGGCACGGCCGACCTCGTCCTCTCGGACATGGCGGCGAACACGGTCGGGCATCAGCAGACCGACCATCTGCGGACAATGGCCTTGGTCGAAGCCGGGCTGGAATTCGCGCGCGAGGTGCTGCGACCTGGTGGCGCCTATGTCGCCAAGGTTCTCGCCGGCGGCGCCGACAACCAGCTCGTTGCCGAGTTGAAGCGCAGCTTTTCAAGCGTGAAGCACGCCAAGCCGCCCGCCAGCCGCAAGGATTCGAGCGAGTGGTACGTCGTCGCGCAGGGATTCAAGGGGCCTTAGCTGCCCGCCTTCTTCCGGGCGACGTCGATGGCCTGCTTCAGCATGTCGTAGCCGACGGCGCCGTTCAGGACCCGATCGCCGATGACGAATAGCGGCGTCCCTGTCGCTCCAAGCTCGCCTGCCAGCTGATAGTTGCGCTTTATCTCGGCCTCGACCTGCGGATCGGCGTCGGGTTTGGGCGCGATCTGCGCAGCCCCGGCGGCCGCGGCGATCGTGTCCGGAGCAGGGCGTCCCGCAGCCCACAAACTGTCGTGGAATTTGGCGAAGCGGCCGAGTTTCGATGCTTCGAGCGACAGGCGCGCAGCGGTGACGCTGTCCGGGCCCAGGATCGGCAGCTCGCGATAGACGACCCTGAGGCCCCTGTCCTCCTGGAGCAGCCGGTCGACCGCCGGGTTGCTCGCCTTGCAGTAGGGGCAGGCGTAGTCGAAGAATTCGACGAGCGTGACGTCGGGCTTCGCCGAGCCTTTCCACGAGCTCGCGAACGGCGTTTCGATCGCGGCGCGGTTGGCGGCAAGCACCGGCGCATATTGCGCGTCCTTGAGCGCGTCGACGGCGTCCGAAAGGATTTTCGGATCGGCGAGCAGGCCCTGGCGGACGATCCGGCTGCTCAGCACATTGGGCAGCGCGAAAAGCAGCAAGGCTGCCGTCAGCAAGGATCCGATCACCCCTCCGGCGATTGCCGCGCCCAAGCCGCCGCGCCGCGACGCCGGCGCATCCTCTCCGCTCACTCGTTCCCGTCTTTCCTGTATTTCTTGTCTTTCTTCGCGAGCTCGGCGCGCGAGACCATGGCGATGTCCTGGGCGCGAAGATAGTCCGGGGTTCCGGGCGGGATGCCCTTCATCGCCATCTGCGCGCTTGCAAGCGCCATCTTCGGATCGTCCTGGAGGTTGCTGCGCTCGGCGGTGGCGAGCGATGCGCGCGGCTGGTCGCCCTCGCGGTCGTAGATGATCCCGAGCTCGTACCAGGCGAACGGGTCCTCATTGTCGCGGTTCACCGCCACTTTCAGGATCTGCTTGGCTTCCTGGAAATTCTTCGGATCGTTGGTCTCGACCAGCGCGTGACCGAGCATTGCGGCGATCAAAGGAGCGTCTCCGGAGCGTTTTGTCGCTTCCCTCAGCGGCGCGACAGCGTCCTTCGGCTTGCCATCCTCGAGCAGCAACTGCCCCTTCAATTCGAGGAAGAAGGGGTCATGCGGATCGATGGTCAGCAGGGCGTCGGCTTCGGCTTCGGCCTTATCCGGATAGGCGCCGAGGTGATAGGCGTAGGCGCGCGCGTAATGCGCGGGAATGCTCTGATTGCTCTCGGGATATTTCAGCACCGCCTGCTTCGGATCGACGAAGCCGAGCAGCTTCGCCTTGACCCGCTCGAAACGAGCCTCGAGCTGCGGATCGACGGGCTTGTTCCAGGCGGGATCGCTGGACAGCTTTTGATGGAGAGCCTCGATACGCTCGGAATTGAGCGGGTGGTCACGATCGAAGCTGTCCTTGTCGTAGACCGCGAGGCGATATTCCTCATTCTGCAGCTTGTTGAAGAATTGCAGCAGGCCCTTGCCGCTGATTCCGGACTGCGAGAGCAGGCGCGCGCCCGTGGCATCGGCGGTGCTCTCCTGGACCCGGGTGAAAGCCAGGATGTCGCCGAGTGCGGCTCGCTGGCCCGCCATCATGATCCCCATCGCCGCATCGCCCGCGCCGGCAGCCAGCGCGGCGGCGCCGAGGACAAGCGAGAGAATGCTGATGCCGGTCGCCTGCTTCTCGCCCTGGCCGCTGCGGATCGAATCTCCCGCGATCACGTG
>JABFXK010000101.1 GCA_013361785.1 Sphingomonas sp. | reverse complement strand
CGAGCGGCGCTGACAATGGCCTTGCGCTCGACGGCGACGCCGCCCGACCGATCGTCGTCGACGAGAAGGGGACGATCATCGACGGCGACCAGCTGATGGCGCTCATTGCGCTCGGCCTGCAGGGGCGTGGCGAGCTCAAGGGAGATGCCGTGGTGGCGACGGTGATGTCGAACCTCGGCCTGGAACGAAAGCTCGGCGAGGCGGGCCTGAGGCTCCTGCGGACCAAGGTCGGCGACCGCTACGTGCTCGAGGAAATGCGCAAGACCGGTTGCAACGTCGGCGGCGAGCAGTCCGGCCACATCATCCTCGCCAACCATTCGACGACGGGCGACGGCCTGGTCGCCGGCCTTCAGGTGCTCGCCGCGCTGATTGAGGGCGGCGCGCCCGCTAGCGAGCTACTCAGGCAGTTCGAGCCGCTTCCGCAGCTGCTCAAGAACGTGCGGTTCACGGGCGGAGCGCAGCCACTTGAAACCGACAGCGTGCGCAAGCGCATCGCCTCCGCCGAAGCCGAGCTCGAAGGCCGCGGCCGCCTGGTGATCCGCAAGTCGGGCACCGAGCCGCTGATCCGCGTCATGGCCGAGGGCGACGACCCGGCGCTCGTCGAACGCGTGGTCGACGATATCTGCGACGCGGTGCGAACCGCCGCGTGAACCTTTTCTTCGTATTTCCCGGCCTACGACGATCCCGTGCACATGGAAAACTTCGCCCCGGGCCAGGGGTCGAAGGCGGGTAGCGTGACGCCGACGCCAGCATTGAGACTGACAACATGAGCGGGCACGCGATGACGGCCGTCACGGCAGTTACCGCCCAGAACAGCACCGGAGTCAGCGCGGTGCACCCCGTTCCGACCGAGGTAATTCTCGCCCAAATCGAAGCGGTTATCGCCGATATTGGAGTCGACGCAGTAAAAATCGGAATGATCAGCGGCGCCTTTGCGGCCGAACAGGTCGCGAGCCGCCTCGAACGCCTCAAGGCGGAGCAGCCCGGAATCCCCATCGTGTTCGACCCGGTCATGGTTGCAACGAGCGGTTCGCCGCTCGCAGACGATGCCACCATTGCAGCATTCGCTCGGCTGATGGACGTGGCAACCATCGCCACGCCGAACCTGCCTGAACTGAAGCGCCTGACCTCGGAAGACGACCCGGTTTCCGCTGCCCTGCACCTCGTCGGCGCTCACGGCTGCGCGGTGCTCATCAAGGGCGGACACGACGAAGGCGAGGCGCTCGCCGACGCCCTCATTGAGACTGACAACATGACCAGCTGGCAGGGGCAGCGGATCGACACCACCAGCACCCACGGCACCGGCTGCACGCTGGCGAGCGCAATCGCACTCTTCCTGGCGCAGGGCGCTAGTCTCGCCGACGCAGTGGCGCGAGCGCGCGAGTTCGTCCGCGTGGCCCTGCACGATGCGCCGAACCTGGGGCAGGGCGCTGGGCCGATCGGGCAAGCGAACGTCCGCCTCGACGTCGGCGCCGGCCCGCGGCTCAATCAGGTGACGGTCACCGGGACGAATTATGAGCGCTCGGTCGATTTCTACCGCCGTCTCGGCCTCGACCAGATCGTCGATAGCCCGGAGAACGGCTACGCCCGTTTTGAAACGGCGGGCGGAGTGACCTTCTCAATCCAGATCGACCCCGAAGAGAAGATCATCGCGACCACCGCCATTTACCTCGAATGCGACGACCTCGACGAGCGCGTCGAGCAGCTGGCACGCAGCGGCATTGCGTTCGAGCACGGCCCGCGCAACCAGCCGTGGATGTGGCGCGAAGCACGCCTGCGCGACCCCGACGGGAACATCATCTTCTTCTACAAGGCCGGCGAACACCGCCGCTTCCCGCCCTGGCGGATCAGCGAAGCGTAGCCGTGCGCTACGGCGATTTTGGGCAAGGCTGAGCCGAGAGCCACTTCACCGCTGAATAGACCGTGCCATTTCCGGTCAGCTCGCCGAGCAGACCTATCTTTTCATCGGGTTCGATCCGGTCGAGATACTTCTTGCCCGTCCGGTCCAGAGCCCAAGAGCCAGTCATTAAGATAAGCGCGCCGTCGGAGAGGGTGATCGGAACATTCCCAGTGACATAGCCGGCGCTCGGAGAACCGAAAAATCGGGTGTTCGCGCGTCCTTCAAACGACATAGCCGTGAATTCGCCCGAGCTGCCCGTGTGCGGCCCGATCAGGACCGCCACCGGTTGGGTGGCTTGGTTGCCGGTAGCGATCGGACGGGTGTTTTGCTGTGGCAGCACCACCACCACGCCGCCTCTGAGCGCCCACGGCATGTACTTGCCTTGCGCTGTCTCGAATGTGCCGAGGAGCCCTGGCTCCAATAGACCCGCGACGCCATTCAGCATTGGATACATGTTGCCGCCGCTGTCCTCGCGAAGATCGAGGATGAATCGGCATACGCCTTGTTGCTTCAGCGCGTTGATCTTTGTTTGAGCGGTCCAGGCGTACGACTCGCCTTGCGCAGCGGATCCGATGAAAGCGTAGAGCCGGACTAACCCGACGCCCTCCCCGAGCCGCATCGCCTCCGGCAGCAGGAACGGCGGAGGTTGCGCGTTGGCGCTCGCTTTGCCGGTCAGATCGGCCTTCGCCTGATCGGGTTCAATGAAGACCGTATGCTTCTCGCCCAGTTCCCTGATGATCAGGCGGATCGCCGGATAGGTTTCGGCAGTCGTCTGCGCACCGGCGGCGGCTGCATAGGCTTT
>JABFXK010000228.1 GCA_013361785.1 Sphingomonas sp. | reverse complement strand
GCGGTTAGGAGTCCTCCCGCTCCGCCACTCTCCGCTTTCGTCAGCGCGGTTCGAAACCTGCGAGCCGCAGCCGGACGAGCTGTTCCGCCGACACGTGCGCCATTCCGTTCTGCTGGAGACGGCGAACATAGTCGGCGGTCACGCCGTGGATCGCGAGGTTGACGAGCTCTTCGGCGCTGAGATTGCGATACCCAAGGGCGCTGAGTTGCTGGACGAAATCAGGACTCACGCCGTGGATCGCCATTGAGACCAGGTCATCGGCGCTAAGGTGGCGGTAACCCGCGGCTGCAAGGCGCTGCACATAATCGGCGGTGACGCCGTGAATGGCCATGTCGACCAGGCCGTTGCTGGTGAGCCTCCCGCCCTCATATTGCACGTAAGCGCGCGCAAGCGCCGGCCTCACCCCGTGAATCGCCATCGATACGAGATCGTCGGCCGTGAGGGTGCGCAGCCCCGGGTCGATCGCCGCCATTTCGCGAATGTATCCCGGCTCAACGCCATGAATCCGCAAGCTGATCAGGTCTGAAGGGCTGAGGCGCTGCAGCGCTGGGCCGACGGTTGCGAATTGGCGAATTTCGTCGGTGTTCACGCCGTGGATCCTGAACGAGATCAGATCATCTGCCGACAGGTGGTAGCCCAGACCGGCGAGCGCCCGGACATAGGCGGGCGTCACACCATGGATGCCCATCGCCGTGAGCTGGTCGACGGTCGGCCGCTGGAAATGGCTGTCGTCCAGCGCATCGACGAGGTCGCGGCCCACACCCGCCATGGTCATGGAAAAGGCCTGATGCGCGTCGGGCTGGCCGATCCTCCGCGCATCGAGGAAAGTGGCGAAGCCGACGTTCGGCGTGAAGCTGCACACGCCCGAGCCCCGCGCACCGCCTGCGGTCCCCGTGCAGTCGAGCCGCCCCGGTTCTTTCACGAGCGCAAAGCGGATCGGCTGAGGCGGGCCCAGCAGCTGTGCCCGGGTCACGCCCTGCAGCTCGTCGAGCCTGCGGCCGTTCGACCACATGCTCTCACTGCCGGCGCCCCAGCGGCTCTCGACCGTCAGCTGAACGTCGCTGCCGTCTCTTCCGGACTTCGTCTCGAGCGACCAGTTGATCGACTGCACCTGCTGCTGCGCAGCGGCCGGTATTGGAAAGCTCGCGGTCACCGCGGGCGCGCAAGCAGCAATGGCGCCCGCGGTGACCAGCTTGCGCCAGGTTAAGGGGACTCGACCCGACGCAAGTTTCTTGTTCGTGCTCATCATTCGTACCTCAATGCGTGAATGGGGTTCGCCCGCGCGACCCTCACCGCGTGACCGACGACGGTGGCGATCGCGATCCCCAGGGCGATCGCAGCGGCGATGACGAACGGCACCGGAGTTAGGGTGATCCGCTGGTCGAAGGTGTTGAGCCAGCCGCGCATCATCCACCAGGCAACGGGCCAGGCGATGATATTGGCGATGATCACCGGACGGCTGAACTGCCAGACCAGAAGTCGGACGATGTCGCGGGTGCGTGCGCCCAGCACCTTGCGGATGCCGATCTCCTTGGTGCGCCGTTCAGCGGTGAACGCGGCGAGGCCGAACAAGCCGAGGCAGCCGATGATCACGGCGAGGAGCGAGAAAGCGGCGAAGATCTCCGCCCGTGAGTCCTCGGCTTTGTAGAGCGTCCGAACGATGTCTTCGCTGAACTTGGCCTCGAAGGGCACGTCGCTGGTGATCTGTTTCCACTGCCGCTCGACCGCCGCTTCGACCGTCGCCGGATCGCCGCGATAGCGGATCTCCATGAACCCCGGCCCCGTGTTCACGTTCTGGAACATGATGGGGTCGATCGGCGTGCGCACCGAACGGAAGCGGGTGTCCCCGACGACTCCGATGATGTTGATGTTGACCATGCCGGTCCCGGGCTCGAACAACTCGCTCTTGACCGTCTTACCCACGGCGTCCTGTGGCGACTTGAAGCCGAGCTTGCGCGCCGCATAGGCGTTGAGGACCACGTTCACACCGCGCTGGGCGAGCGCGATCTCGTCGCTCTTCTGAACCGGGAAGTTGAGCGTCATGTCGTCGGCGTGCCGGTTCGGGTCGAACCAGCGGCCGGCGAGAAGCTTCAGGCCCATGGCGTCGAAGAAGCCCTCGTCAACGCTATATTCGCCGATCGTCACCTGCTTTGTACTGCCCGGCGGAATTAGGCCGGTGTTGCTACTGTTGTCGGTTGCAACGCCGATGTCGGTGAGTCCGACGGCGACCACGCCCGGGATTCGCTTCATCTGGTCCTCGATCATCTGCGTCTTGGTGAGCAGCTGATATCGGTTCATGTTGCCGACCTGCAGGATGTGGTCGCGCTTGTATCCGGGGTCGACCGAGCGTGCGTAGACCGTCTGTCCGTAGATCACCGCGGTGCAAATGATGAGGCCGATCGAAACCGCGAACTGGAGCACGACCAGCGCCACGCGCAGCCGTCCCGATCCTGGTGTCTCGGCTGCCGAGCGGTTGGCCTTGAGCACCTGCGCGGGCTGGAAGCGCGACAGGAAGAAAGCGGGGTAAAGGCCGCTGACGATTCCAACGCCCAGTGTCAGCGCAATCGCTGGAAGCAGGATCCCGCCCGCTCCCACATATTTGAGCGCGAGATCCGCATCTAGGAAGGCCGCGAACGGCCGGACCAGCACCTCGACGAGCGTCAGCGCGAGCAACATCGCGACGCCCGAAATGAGGATCGACTCGGCGACGAACTGGACGATGAGTTGCTTGCGCGTCGCTCCGAGCACCTTGCGCAGTGCGACCTCGCGGGCGCGCTGGCTCGCGCGGGCCGTGGCGAGGTTGGTGAAGTTCACGACCGCCATCCCGAGGATCAGCACGGCGATAATGGCGAATGTCGCAATCGTCTTGCTGTCGTTGCCCGGAGTCATCGATCCGCCCTGGCCCTTGCCGAGGTGGATGTCGCGCAGGTTGACGAAGTGCCAGTCCTGCTCGTCGCCGGCATTATATTTGATCTGGCCGTTCGGCTGGTCGGGGATGTTGCGCTTCTCCCACGCCGGTTCCTGCGCCTGCAGCTGCTTCACGTCCGTTCCCGGGCGGAGCTTGAAATAAACCCACCCCGACTGGCAGCCCCAGCACGTCAGGAAGTTCGGCTCCTGCGCGAAGTAGGAATTGAAATCGACGCGGACGATCGCGTTGATCTTCAGGCTGGAATTCTTCGGCAGGTCCTTGAGGACGCCGGTGATCCTGTAGTCGTGGGTCACGCCCTTCGAGATGAGGCTGATCGTCCGGCCGACCACCTGGTCGGTTCCAAAGCGGTTGCGCGCTTCAGTCTGCGTAAGCACGGCCGTCTGCGCCTGCGGCAGGCTCGTTCCAGCGACAAGCGGGAGGTTCACGACCTTGAGGAAGTCATCGTCGGTGATGAGATAATTCTCGGTCGGAGAAGCCTCGCCGTCCTTCGTCACGACGGGCGAGCTCAACAGTGCGTAGACCCCGCGCTCGATCTGCGGGAAGTCCTTCATCGCCGCGCCCTTGGTCACATAGGCGGACATCTGCATGAGCTCGGGCTCGCCCGACTCCGGATGCGGGTACCAGGCTTGGAACTGGTACGTATTCTGGACGTCGGGAATCCAGCTGTCGTAGCTCCGTTCGTAATTGATGTAGAGCAGGATCATGATGCACGCGGCCATGCCGATGGCGAGGCCCGCGATGTTGATGATCGAATAGGTGCGGTTCTTCGCCAGCGCTCGAACGGCGACCGTCCAGTAATTGCGCCACATGCTCACTGTTCCTTGCAAGAGAATAGCCTTTCGTTCGCCCGCTTATTCATAGCGAAGCGCGTGAATGGGGTTGGCGCGCGCGACCTTGATCGCGTGGCCGACGACGGTTGCAATTGCGATCCCAAGCGCGATCGCTGCAGCGAGCAGGAATGGGATCGGGGTCAGCGCGATGCGCTGATCGAAGGTGTTGAGCCAGCCGCGCATCATCCACCAGGCCACCGGCCATGCGATGATATTGGCGATGATCACCGGACGGCTGAACTGCCACACCAGAAGCCGGACGATATCGCGCGTGCGCGCGCCCAGCACCTTGCGAATTCCGATCTCTTTCGTCCGCCGCTCGGCCGTGAAGGCGGCAAGCCCGAACAAGCCGAGGCAGCCGATGATCACGGCGAGGAGCGAGAAAGCGGCAAAGATCTGCGCGCGCGCATCCTCCTTCTTGTACATCTCGCCGACGATGTCCTCGCTGAACTTGGCGTTGAACGGGACTTCTGTCGTGAACTGCTTCCACTCCTGTTCGAGAGCGGACTTAATCGCTTGCGGGTCGCCTCTGTATCGGACCATCATCCAGTTTGGCCCCGTCGTAACCTTGCGGAACATGATCGGCTCGATCGGCGTGCGGAC
The DNA here is from genome assembly GCA_013361785.1 of Sphingomonas sp. GTDB lineage: Bacteria > Pseudomonadota > Alphaproteobacteria > Sphingomonadales > Sphingomonadaceae > Sphingomicrobium. Next base: position 5,893 of record JABFXK010000228.1, on the reverse strand, counting down.
GGTACGGAAGCGGGAATCGCCGACCACGCCGATGATCGTCACATTCATCAGGCCGAGATGATCGCCGATCATGTCGCCCCTCACCACTTTCCCGACCGCGTCCTGTGGCGATTTGAAGCCGAGCTTCTTGGCCGCGTATTGGTTGATGACGACGTTCATACCGCGGTCGTGAATGGCTTTCTCGACCTGCGGCTGCGGCGGATAGGGGGCCGTCGCATCGTCGATCGGCCGGTTCGCGTCGAACCAGCGGCCGGCGAGCAGCTTCAGGCCCATCGCCTGAAGATAGTCTGCGCCGACGGTATATTGGCCGATCAAGACTTGCTGCGTGCTTCCCGGCGGGATGATGAAATTGTTGTTCGAATTGCTCGTGTTGATGCCGATGTCGGTGAGCGCGGCGGCAATCACTCCCGGCGTGCGCTCCGCTCGGCGGACGATTGAGTCCGCGATCGGGAACAATTGCGCGCGTCCCAGCTCCTCGACCTGCAGGATGTGGTCGCGTTTGTAGCCGGGGTCGACGTGGCGCGCATAGACCGTCTGGCCGTAGATCACCGCGGTGCAGATGATGAGGCCGATCGAGACTGCGAACTGAAGCACGACCAGTCCAGCCCTCAGCCGGCCCGAACCCGGCGTCTCGGCCGCGGAGCGGTTCGCCTTCAGCACTTGCGCCGGCTGGAACCGCGACAGGAAGAAGGCCGGGTAGAGGCCGCTGATGATTCCGACCAGCGCCGTCAGGATCAGCGCCGGAAGAAGGATTCCGTTGCTGCCGAAATAACGGAGGCCGAGGTCGGCATCGAGGAACGCCGCGAACGGCTTCACCAGAAGCTCGACGAGCGCCAGCGCGATCAGCATCGAAACCGCCGAGATGAGCAAGGATTCGGCGACGAACTGCACGATCAGTTGCTTGCGCGTCGCGCCGAGCACTTTGCGCAAGGCGACTTCGCGGGCGCGCTGGCTGGCACGGGCGGTCGCGAGGTTGGTGAAGTTCACCACCGCCATGCCGAGTATCAGGATGGCGATAATGGCAAAGGTCGCAATCGTTCGCTCGTCGTTGCTCGGGGTCATGGAGGATTCCTGACCCTTGCCGAGATGGACGTCCTTCAGATTGATGAAGTGCCAGTCGGTTTCTTTGCCCTGGTTCCAGTGGATGCCGACCGTAGGATCGTCCGGGATGTTGCGCTTCTCCCAAGCCGGCTCCTCAGCCTGCATCGCTTCGACATTCGAGCCCGGGCGGAGCTTCAGGTACACATAGCCCGACTGGCAGCCCCAGCACTTCAGGGCTTCAGGGTTGTCGGAATTGTAGGCGAGATAATCGAGCCGCAGAATCGCGTTGATCTTCATGCTCGAATTCTTCGGCACGTCCTTGATCACACCGTTGATCTTGAAGTCGCGCCTGATGCCTCGGGAGATGATTGTGAGCGTGCGGCCGACGACCTGATCGGTGGCGAAGCGCTTGATCGCCTCGCTCTGCGTGAGGACCGCCGTCTGCGGCTGGCTCAGCGTGGTTCCGGCGATGAGCGGCAGGCTGACGACCTTGAGGAAGTCGTCGTCGGTGAACATCCAGCCCTCGGTCGAGTAAGCCTGGCCGTTCTTGATGAAGACTGGCCCATTATCCTGCAGGTAGGCCGCATATTCGACCTCGGGATAATCCTTCTTGATCGCGTCTTTCGTCGCGTAAGGGGCCATCTGTTCGAAGAATGGCTGCCCGTCCTGCGGATGCGGCGTCCACGTCTGGAGCTGGTACGTGTTCTGGACGTCCGGAACCCAGCTGTCGTAGCTCCGCTCATAGTTGATGTAGAGCAGGATCATCACGCACGCCGCCATGCCGATCGCAAGGCCCGCGATGTTGATGATCGAATAGGTCCGGTTCTTCGCCAGGGCCCTGACGGCAACGGTCCAGTAATTGCGCCACATGCGGACTTCCTTTCGAGCGAAGGAGTTGCGGCTGCTCAGGCGGCGCGACGGCGCTCCTGCAGGATTCGCCCATCGAGCATGTTCACCACCCGGCTCGCGAAATCGGCGTGCGAGGGCGAGTGGGTGACCATGACGATGGTCGAACCTTCGTGGTTGAGCTGCTGGAGCATGCGCATGACCTCTTCACCGTGCGCGGTATCGAGGTTGCCCGTGGGCTCGTCCGCGAGGATCAGCTTGGGCTCGCCGACGAGCGCTCGGGCGACCGCGACGCGCTGCTGCTGGCCGCCGGAAAGCTGCGTCGGACGGTGCTTGGCGCGGTGCGCGATGCCGACCTTGTCCAGCACCCGGTCGACGCGCTGCTTGCGCTCCGACGCCGGGAAGTTGTGGTAGAGGAGGGCGAGCTCGACATTCTCTCGCACGGTCAGCTCGTCGACCAGGTTGAAGCTCTGGAAGATGAAGCCGATGTTGCTCTTCCGCGTCTCAGCGAGCTGCGTTTCGCTGAGCCCCGCGACTTCGTGGCCGTTGAACACGTAGGAGCCGCTGGTCGGGCTATCGAGCATCCCCATCACATTGAGCAGGGTCGATTTGCCGCAGCCCGACGGGCCCATGATCGCGACGAACTCGCCGTCGGCGATGTCGAGGTCGATCTCGTCGAGCGCGGTCGTCTCGACGGTGTCGGTGCGATAGGTCTTGGTAAGGCCGGTCATGGTCAGCACGAGTCTGGTCCTTTCTCAATCGCCGGAACTGAAGCTCAGATGGTTCTTGTCGGTGAGGCCGCTGTAGGAAGAGGTGATCACTCGATCGCCGGGCTTGAGGCCGCTCAGGACTTCGATGAAGTCGCTGTTGCGGCGGCCTAGCTGCACCGGGCGCTTGGTCGCGCTGTTGCCGCCCTTGTCGACCACGAACACCCAGTTGCCGCCGGTGTCGTTGAAGAAGGCGCCGTTGGGGATCAGCAGCGCTTTCGACGAGTCGCCGACGGTCAGCTTCGCCTGGACCGTCTGGCCGCGCTGCATCGATGGGGGTTCAGGCCCCACGAACAGCAGGTCGATCTGGAACTGCCCGTCCTTGACCTGCGGATAGACCTTCGCGACCTTCAGCCGATAGGTCTTGCCCTCGATATCGGCGGTGGCGATCTGCCCGACGGCGACCCGGCCGAGATAATATTCGTCAACGTCGGCCTGCAGCTTGTCGCCGGCCGAGCTGTCGATCTGCCCGATCCGCTCGCCTTGCTGAAGCGATTGGCCGAGCTGAATGTCGAAGCCGCTGAGCTGCCCCGTCACGGGCGCCCGAATGTTGAGCTGCCCCAGGCTTCCGCGGGCAATGCCGAGGCTGGAGTTGAGCGAGCTCGCGGCCGCCCTCAGCTGGTCAAGCTGGCTGGACTGAAGAGTCTCGTTCTTGGCGATGGTCTGCTTGAGGATCTGAAGCCGCTTCGTCTGGTAATAATAATCGTCCCTGGCGTCGTTGTAGGTCTTCGACGCGACGAATCCTTTTTCCGCGAGCGGCTTGTCGAGCTCATACTGGCGCTTGGCCTTGGCGAGATCGGTCTGCGCTTGATTGAGATCGCGAAGGTCGTTGCTGCGCGTGTTCGCGAGCGCGAGCTCGAGGCTGCGCATGTTGTTGAGCTGCTGCTCGACCTCGGTCTCTTTCTCGAGAGTCGAAAGCTGAAGCTCGGCATTGGAGAGGACGGCGAGCGGCTGGCCTTGGACCACCTGGGCCCCGTCCTCGACCAGCTTCTTCTCGACCTGGCCGCCTTCGACGGCGTCGAGATAGACGGTGAGAAGGGGCGTGACCTTTGCGCGCACCGGCAGGAAGTCCTCGAACGTGCCGTTCTGCGCCTCGGAGATCGTCAGGCGATCGCGCGCCACGGTGACCGAATCTGCGCGCGGAGCGAACAGCCAGAAGACCAGTAGGATGATCAATACCGCCGCGGCTCCGCCTGCGGTCAGGAGGCGGCGGTCGATCCGCTTGCGCACGACGACGCGGTCCATGGCGCCGCCGCTCACCGCTTCGGAGCGGCTGGACTGGCGCAGTTCGACCAGACTCATCGTCCAGCTCCGGACACCATCTGTCCGGAAATGGTCAGCGCGCGCAGCGCCTCCGCCGGGAGCTCCCCTGAAGGCAGCACGAGGTAATGCGAGTTCATCGTGGTCTGACGCTGCAAATGCCGTGCCAATCCGGAATGCAGAAGTTTGAGAGAAGCCACTGTTCGTTTCCGGACAGCTGCGCTACAGAAGTAGCGTGGGCGATATGTTCGATCTTGCTGTTGTTGTCGATGACGACCCCGACATCGCGCTCGCGGCGCGGCTGGCGTTGCGCCATATGTTCGAGCGGGTGGAGACATTGGACTCGCCCGCCGAGCTGCTGAAGTTGCTTAAGCGCGAGAACCCCGACGCCATCCTTCTCGACTTGAACTTCGAGCGGGCCAAGACCGACGGCCGCGAGGGCCTGGATTATCTCGGGCGCATCATGCAGATCGACCCCGACGCCGCGGTGGTGATCATCACTGCACATGGCGGCGTGTCGATCGCGGTCGAAGCGATCAAGGCGGGCGCGAGCGATTTCGTCGCCAAGCCATGGAGCAACGAGCGGCTCGAAGCGACGGTGAGGAGTGCGGCCGCGCTGCGCCGGAGCCGGATCGACACGCGAATGGAGCGTGGCCGCGCGTCGGAGCTGGCGCAGTCGCCGGAGACGCCGCTGCTCGGCAAGTCGCCGGCGATGGCCCGGGTGCGCATGCTGATCGACCGCGCGGCGCCGACCGACGCCAATGTCCTGATCCTCGGCGAGAACGGAACCGGCAAGGAAATCGTCGCTCGCGAGATCCACCGCCTGTCACGCCGGGCGGACAAGCCGATGGTCTCGATCGATCTCGGCGCGACCAGCGAGACCCTGTTCGAGTCCGAGCTTTTCGGCCATGCCAAGGGTGCGTTCACAGGCGCGGCGGGCGAGCGGATCGGCCGGCTCAAGGCGGCGGACAGGAGCACGCTCTTCCTCGACGAGATCGGCAATCTGCCGCTTCACCTTCAGCCCAAGCTGCTAACCGCCCTCGAACAGCGTCAGGTCGTGCCGGTCGGCTCCAACAAGCCGATCCCGATCGACGTCCGGGTGATCGCAGCGACCAACATCTCGCCGGAGCAGCTCGCGGACGAGACGCGCTTCCGCCAGGACCTATTGTTTCGTCTCAACACGATCGAGATCGAGCTTCCGCCGCTTCGCCAGCGCCGCGACGACATCCCGCTGCTGCTCGATCATTATCTGCGCCTCTATGAGCGCAAGTATGACAAGAGCGAGCGGCAGCTCCCTCCGGCCGTGCTGCAGGCGCTGATCGAAAACGACTGGCCGGGCAACGTCCGTGCGCTCCGCCACGCGGCCGAGCGCGCGGTGATCATGGCCGAAGGCGAACGCTATCGGACGGACGACTTTCCTCTCTCTCGCCACGCGAACGCTGCGCCCGCGGTGACCACGGCCAGCGACACGCTCAATCTCGACGAGCTCGAAAAACAGATGATCGAACGCGCCTTGCGGATGCATCATTTCAACATCTCGCTGGCCGCCAACGAGCTCGGTCTCAGCCGTGGCGCGCTCTATCGCCGCATGGAGAAGCATGGACTTTAGGCGCAAGTTCGAGTTCGGGCTCGCGTGGCGCACGACCGTCTTCGTCGGCGCGGTGCTTCTCGTGATCAAGGCCGCGCAGACCCCCGGCGTCCGAGCAGGGCTCATCGTCGCAGTGCTCATCGGTGCGGCCGCGCTCGCGAGCCTGTGGAATTTCATCCGGCGAACGAACTTCCTCGTGTCGCGCTTCATCGAATCGGTTCGGTTCGAAGATTATTCGCAGCGCTTTTCCGACCCGAGCGGCGGCGGCTTCGACGTGCTTGGGCAAACACTCGACCATGCGCTGAAGACTCTGCAGGCGCGCCACACGCAGCAAAGCTCGGAATCGCGCTACCTCTGGGCGATCGTCGACGATGCGCCAAGCGCGCTGCTC
>JABFXK010000220.1 GCA_013361785.1 Sphingomonas sp. | reverse complement strand
CGCGAGCTTGTGGACGCCCCACTTGTCGAGCAGGCGGTAGTGCAACCAACAGTGGTTGGTCGCGGTCAGCTCGTTTTTCAGAGCTTCATTGAGCAGCTCGATGACCTTGGGATCGCCCTTCATCCGCATGCCTCCATCGCGTCGCGAGGCGGCGGATGCGCCGGGATGGCTAATGGGTCAAGTCAGGCGACGGCGCGCAGCGTTTGGCCCTTGGGGAGCTCTTCATCGATGATCTCGTCCGCAAAGTCGAGGCAGCAGCCGCACTGCGGCTCGCAGCCCATGCTGGCGTAAGCGGCCTCCGGCGTGCGGCAGCCCTTACGCGCCGCATCGCGGATTTCCTCCTCACGGATCACGTTGCACGAGCAGACGATCATCCGCCCCATTTAGCGCTATTGCGACACATTCGCAAGTAGGAGCGGCGGATCAGAACTCCGGCGTCAGTTCGCTACCCATCAGCTTCGGAAAGAAGCCCTCGTGCGCGGCGCGGAGGTCGGCGAGGCTGGCGCTAAAGCCCGGACCTTCGACGGCTAAGCCGCCGATGACTCCGATGGGCGCGACGAAGAGACTCGCCGCACTGGCACGCGCCGTCACCGCTTCCGGATCGCCGGTCGTGACCAAAATGCGGCCCTGGTCCTCGCCGAACAGGACCGAGGCAGGGTTCGCGACCGCAGGCAGACTTAGCCGCGCGCCTATCGCTCCCGCGATGGCCATTTCCGCAATGGCGACGAGAGCGCCTCCGTCGGACACATCGTGGACGGCAGAGACGAGGCCCGACGCGATCAGTTGACGGACGAGCTCGCCCAATCGCCGTTCGACGGCAAGATCGACCCTCGGCGCTTCACCTTCGCGGCGCCCGTGGCATACGTCGAACCACAAGGATTGCCCCACGTGCCCAGTTGAATGGCCGAGAAGCAGCAGCGTTTCGCCCTCAGCCTTGAAGGCGATCGTCGCCGATTTTTCCCAGTCCTCGAGCAACCCCACGCCGCCGATCGCGGGCGTGGGCAGGATCGCGAGTGACGAGCCGTCCTCGCCCTTCGTTTCGTTGTAGAGGCTGACGTTGCCGCTCACGACGGGGAAGTCGAGCGCGCGGCAGGCTTCGGCGATGCCTTCGATGCAGCCGACGAACTGGCCCATGATCTCGGGCCGCTGCGGATTGCCGAAGTTGAGGCAGTTGGTGATCGCGAGCGGCTTCGCGCCGACCGCGCAGAGGTTGCGGTAGGCTTCGGCGACGGCCTGCTTCCCGCCCTCGACCGGGTCGGCATAGCAATAGCGCGGCGTGCAATCGGTAGTGATCGCGAGCGCTTTCTTCGTGCCGTGGACACGCACCACCGCGGCGTCGCCGCCGGGGCGCTGCACCGTGTCCGCGCCGACCGACTGATCGTACTGCTGCCAAATCCAGCCGCGGCTCGCGAGGTTCGGCGATGCCATCAGCTTCAGCAGGTCCGCGGCAATGTCCGTGCTTTCCGGGATGTCCGTTAGCGGCTCGGGCGCTTTCGGAATGGCATAAGGCCGCTCGTAGCAGGGCGCCTCGTCGGCCAATGGGCCGAGCGGGATGTCAGCGACAGTCTCGCCGTTCCACACCAGCTCCATCCGACCGGTGTCGGTCACTTGGCCGATGACCGCGAAGTCCAGCTCCCACTTCTTGAAGATCGCTTCCGCCTCGGCTTCACGGCCGGGCTTCAACACCATCAGCATGCGCTCCTGGCTTTCGGAGAGCATCATCTCGTACGGGGTCATGCCCTCTTCGCGCTGAGGCACCTTGTTCATGTCGAGGCGGATTCCGGCGCCGCCCTTCGACGCCATCTCGACCGAGGAGCTGGTGAGGCCGGCTGCGCCCATGTCCTGGATCGCGACGATTGCGTCGGTCGCCATCAGTTCGAGGCAGGCTTCGATCAGCAGCTTTTCGGTGAAGGGATCGCCGACCTGGACGGTGGGGCGCTTCTCTTCGCTGTCCTCAGCGAAGTCGGCGGATGCCATCGTCGCGCCGTGGATCCCGTCGCGGCCGGTCTTCGATCCGACATAGACGATCGGATTTCCGACGCCGCTCGCTGCCGAGTAGAAGATCTTGTCGGTCCTGGCGATGCCGACGGTCATGGCATTGACCAGGATGTTGCCGTCATAGGCTTCGTCGAAATTGACCTCGCCCCCGACGGTCGGGACTCCGACGCAATTGCCGTAGCCGCCGATGCCCGCAACCACGCCTGCGACGAGGTGCCGCGTCTTCGGGTGATCGGGCCGGCCGAAGCGCAACGCGTTCAAGTTCGCGATCGGGCGAGCGCCCATGGTGAAGACGTCTCGGAGGATCCCGCCGACGCCGGTCGCGGCGCCCTGGTAGGGCTCGATGTAGGACGGGTGGTTGTGGCTCTCCATCTTGAAGATCGCCGCGTCGCCGTCGCCGATGTCGATCACGCCGGCATTCTCACCCGGGCCGCAGATGACCCACGGCGCCTCGGTCGGGAGCTTCTTCAGGTGGACGCGCGAGCTTTTGTAGCTGCAATGCTCAGACCACATGACCGAGAAGATGCCGAGCTCGACCAGGTTCGGTTCGCGGCCGAGGGCTTTCAGGATACGGCCATATTCCTCTTGGCTGAGCCCATGTTCGGCGACCATTTCCGGGGTGATGCGGGGGGCGTCGAGTACGTCCATGCGGCGGCTCCTAGCGACCACCGCGGCGTAAGCCTAGACGTCGTGCCTCAGGAACTTTTCGGCCGAGAAGACGAAGGTCTGCGGTCGGCCGTCGATGAAATTGGCGAAGGAACCGCGCTCGGGCGACCAGCTTTGATCGCCGACGCGCCACAGATTCTCTCCGATCGGCTCCATCGGGACCTCGGTGCCGAGCCACAGCTTCCCGCCGCGCTCGACCACCTGCGCCATTCCGAGCCACGGGCTGTCGTTGACGTAGCGACCAGCAAGCTTCGCGAGCTGCGCGTCGGACGCGGGCAGCTGGGCGCTGCTTCCGCGGCGAAGATAGGTCGACGGCCCCCAGAAAGCGGCCGTCACCGCGCCGCCCCTGCGCTCGAACAGCAGGCTAAAGGCCCGGAAGGACGGATGCGTGGTGCGGAAGATTGCGCCGCCCCACGGCTGGAGTGCCGCGGACTGGCCATCGGCGACGATCGTCAGCGGCGCTCCGGGGCGAACCTCGAACGCACCATTCGGACCGGCATAGCTCCCGACATAGGCCGCGGCGTTGGCGAGCGGTGTGGTGAGCGGCGGGGGGGAGGGAAGCGGATGGCCGGCCGCCGCATCGGTCAGCGCATCCACGGCGAACTGGGTGAGCAGCCGCGGGCGGTATTCGGCGAACGCGCTGATGGTCGAGCTTGCGAAGGCGCCGACGCCGCTCGCCGCGTCGACGTGGAAGGAGGACGAGAAGCTCACCATGCCGCCGGTGTGGTGAAGGTACGATCGCCTCCCGCTGCCGACAGGAATCAGGCCGTTGCCGTAGCTCATCCCCCGATCGTCGCTCGGCACGGCGTGCGTCGCATAGGCCTGCGCCTGCTGCGGCGTAAGGCCGATGGCGCCGCGGCCCTGGACCGCGTTGGCGAGATTGCGCAGCCAGGCGAGCATGTCCTCCGCAGTCGAGGCGACGCTTCCCGCGCCCTCGGTAACGTCAACCCAGGCGGCCGGCGCAAGAGGCACGCCGATCGCGAACGGAAGCTCGTCGGCGGCCTCATAGCCCTGCGCGTAGAGCGGCCGGTCGTTGCCGATGATCGCCCCGTGCGAGCGGCTCATGCGCAGCGGAGCGAAGATCCGCTCGGCGAGAAGGCGGTTGAGCGGCTTTCCGCCGGCATGCTCGGCCAGCTTGCCGAGGATCGCATAGCCGGTGTTCGAATAGGACCAGTGGGTGCCCGGCGCGAAGCCGGTCCAGAGGCCTCCATCGGGGAAAATCGGCGCTCCGTCCGGCAGGCCCGCCGTATGATCGAGCAGGTTCTGGAGCGTGATTCCATTGCCGCGGGGCAAGGGGATGGACGGCAGCAGATCGCTGATCCGGCTGGTGAAGCCGAACCGCCCCTCCGCGACATATTGGTGGATCAGGCTCGCAGTCATCGACTTGCTGATCGATCCGATCTCGAACAAGGTGTCAGGCGTGATCGCAGCTCGGGCGTCGGGGTTTGCGTAGCCGAAATTCATGACCGTGCTGAACCCGTCCGGAGTGGTCACGCCGAGGGTCATTCCGGGAAGCCGGAAGTGCTGGAGATGCGCCTCGCCATAGGCGCGGATCGCGGCGAGCGCCGCAGCGCGCTTCGGGTCCTGGGCGAAAGCAGGCGCAGCGAGCTGGCTGCCGAGCACGAGGCTCAGCGCTCCGCCAGTGAATGAACGCCTGCTGATCAGCATGGAAGAATCCCTGTGCGGCGGCTGTGTGAGGGCCGCACAGGGAGAGTCAAGCGGGCGTCAGGCGTTGCAGGTTTGAGCCGGATGGCCCGGCACGCCGATCTTGGCGGTCGAGGAGTCCTTCGAACCTTCGACGGAATAGCCGCCGGCCGCCGTCATCGGCTGGCCCGGTTGCGGCGCAGTCACCTGCGTCGAGGCCGTGTCCTTGCCCGAGCGGACGTTCGCCGACTTATTGTCCGACAGATAGTCGACGGTGACGATGCTGTTGTCAGCACAGCGGTAGAGCTTCGTTGCGAGGATCGACGGCGGAAGCTGGATGTTCGCGTTCGCGGCCGTGTTGGTTTCATTATCGCCCGGAGGTCCGGCGACGATCGTGTGGCTTTGCTTGTTGCAGCCGGCTAGCGCGGCGGCCGCAGCAAGGGTGAGCAGAAGCGGGGTGCGAGTCATGTCTGCCCCTTTGCGGCCAGAACCACAGCCGTCAAGCCGCGCGCTTGCATATTGTCGAACCGCAACATACCCTTCGTCGATCAATGGCGCATCAAGCCGGTAGCAGCGCTCAACGCATTCGCATCGGACTGACGGGGCTGGCGTTCGCCTTCCTTCTCGTGCTGCTCGGCTCGATCATCAGCCGGTCGAGCCACGACGATACGACCAACGCCGTGCAGCAGGCGTCCGCCAATGAGCCCAACGAGCCGCTTGCGGAGCTCGGCGTGGCGCCCGGCGGCTCCGGCGACACCACCAACAATACGAGCGCCAAGAAGAAATGACTCGTGCGCGCGGACGCGCGCTGGCTCTCCTCGGCGCGCTCCTGATTGTCGCTGTCGCCGCGGCGGCACTCGAGCTTCGCGGGCCGAAACCGTTGCCGGCGCGTTCGCCCTCGCAGCGCCCGACCCTGCTGCTGCTGACGAGCCTGCCGCTCGTTTTCGGCGAGGATTTCACGCTTCAGGGGAATGGCTCACCTGCGCTGAAGGCGCTGCAGACCCGTTATCGGGTCGTGCCGATCAGCGTCGCCGACCCGCCGGAGCTCGGCAAGGCCAGGCTTTTGCTGATGGCGCATCCACTTGCTCAACCCGCCGAGGATTTGGTCGCGCTCGACCGGTGGGTGCGCGGCGGCGGGCGCGTGCTCTTGCTCGCCGACCCCATGCTCGAATGGCCGAGCAAGCGGTCGCTCGGCGACCTGCTGCGTCCGTCACCGATGTTCATGGACACGGGGCTGCTGGCCCATTGGGGCCTGCGGCTCGGTTCACCGGACGAACGTGGTCCCGAGCTGCGTAAGCTCGGCGGGTTCGAGGTGATGACGGATTCGCCCGGGCAACTCTCCGGCCGCTGCGCGATCAGCGCCGACCGGCTGGTCGCCCATTGCCGGATCGGCCGCGGGCGAGCGACGATCGTCGCCGATGCGGACCTTCTCGACGAAGGCGGGCTCGGACCCGAGGCGAAGCATAATCTCGACGGCGTCCTCGAAGAGCTTGCGAATCTCGAACGCCCGTGATTCGGATAGTCACAGACTTATCCACAGTCGGGAGTGAGCGGAACATGGCCGGAACGTCCCGCTATTGGGCATAAAAAAATGGCGGAAATCCGCCGCTGCCCATGAATTCCCGCATATACCCATAAAATCCCATTGTATCCCCTAAGCTCTTGAGTTACCTACAAGGGCTGTAGCGCGGGGGGCTCACCCGTTGATTCGAACCTGACGCGGCGCACGCGACGGCGTGCGTTTTCCGCGAACGGTGCCGCTCGCGCTGCGAAGGGGAGAGTAAGTGGCGCTAGAGCATCTGTTCCAGGGCAGCGCGCTGAACGCGGTCGACGGAAAGGGCCGCGTCTCGATTCCCGCATTCCTTCGCTCCGTGGTCGAACGCCGCGGCGACGCGCGCACGATCGTGCTCGCCAAGCATGAGGCGTTCCCCTGCCTCAGCGCCTACGATCCGGCATACGCCGCGCTGAAGCACGCGAAGCTCGAACGGCTGCTCGAGAAGGAAGAAACCAGCCCCGACGCTGAGCTCGAATATCAGCAGCGCAACCTCATGGCGTTCGCCGCGACGGAGGAGGTCCCCTACGACAGTTCCGGCCGCATCCTCATGCCCCCGATGATGCGGCGGAAGGGCGAGATCGCCGATCTCGCCCTGTTTCTCGGCACCGGCGAGACGTTCCAGATCTTGAACCCGGACCTTCTCCTGAAGGATGCGCGGATCCCGGAAGACCTCAAGGATATCGCCCGCTTCCGTCTCGAAGAGCGGAGGGCGTCATGACCAGCACCGGTACGAAACAGGCCCCACATGTGCCGGTGCTGGTCAGTGAAGTAATCGAGGCGCTTGCCATCCATGAGGGTGACACGCTCGTCGATGGAACATTCGGAGCGGGCGGCTACACGCAGGCCATGCTCGCGGCGGGGGCGGGACGAGTGATCGGCTTCGATCGGGACCCCGAAGCCATCGAAGCAGGAAGATCACTCGTCCCGGACCCGCGACTGACCTTGGTCGAAGAGCGGTTCAGCCAGATGGACCGGGTGCTCGCCGAACGCGGCATCGGCCAGGTCGACGCCATCGCGCTCGACATCGGAGTGAACTCGATGCAGCTCGACCAGCCCGCGCGCGGCTTTTCGTTCCAGGGCGACGGCCCGCTCGACATGCGCATGTCGAAGTCGGGGCTGACCGCCGCCGAGTTCCTGAATTCGGCCGACGAGGCCGAGATTGCCCGGGTCTTGCGCGACGATGGGGAGGAGCCGCGCGCCCGGGCAATTGCTCGCGCCATCGTTGCCGCACGGCCGGTCGAGCGGACCGCAGAGCTTGCCGCGATCGTCCGCCGTGCTGCCGGGTTCCGCCAGGGACAGAAGAGCGATCCCGCGACACGCACGTTCCAGGCGATCCGGATCCATCTCAATTCCGAGCTCGAGGAGCTCGAAGACGGGTTGGCGGCGGCCGAGCGCTCGCTGCGCCCCGGCGGGCGCTTGGCCGTCGTCACGTTCCACAGCCTCGAGGACCGGATCGTCAAACGCTTCTTCCGCGAGAGGAGCGGAGGGACTCCCGCGGGTTCGCGCCACCGTCCTGCGCTTGTCGACCTGACCGAACCGACGTTCGAGCGGGTCGCGAAGCCGGTTTCCCCGACGGAGCGCGAGCTGGCGGCGAATCCCCGCGCCCGCTCCGCCCGCCTCAGAAGCGCCGTCCGCACCTCGGCCCCAGCACGCAAGGGAAGTCTGCAATGAGCACTAGAAGCTTCGGCTCCCTGTTCATGGTCGCAAGCTGCGCCGGAGCGGCGCTCGGCTGCTATCTCGTGTCGCTGCGCGTCGCGTCCGAACGCGCAGCGCTCGAGGACGTCGAAACGCAGATCGTCTCGACGCAGGGCGACCTCCGCCTGCTCCAGACGGAAATCGGCACGCGCGGACGCCTGTCGCAGCTCGAGCGGTGGAATGCCGGCGTGTTCGAGCTCTCGGCGCCCGCGGCAACCCAGTTCGTGCAGAGCGGGTTCGAGCTTGCGAAGCTCGCCAAACCCGAACAGCAACCTGACTTCCATGCCCCGGTGGTTCTTGCCTCCGCCCCGGCTCCAATCCCGCAGAAGCCGCAGCTCGGAGAGCCGGCGCTCCAGCAGGCCAGCGCTCCGGCGGTCGCCCCTGCAACTTTATTGCATGAAGCAAGCCTGAAGACCGAGACGCGCGAGGTCCCGGCGAAAGCGGTCGTCGCTCTGCCCGAACGACCCGCTTCGAAATCCGCGAACAAGCCGGTTACGGCGGCGAAGCCGGCACTTCCCAAGTCCGCGGACAAGCCGGGCCTCGCGGCCGCCAAACCAGCCCAAAAGAAATCGGTGGATAAGCCAACACTTGCCGCGGCCAAGCCGGTGACAAAGCATATTCAGCTTGCGAAGGTCGATCCGCTCGCGCCGCTTCCGGCGAAGCATTCAAGTCATTCCAAGGACGCACCTACCGGCCGATGAACGCACCGCAGCCCGCTCTCGTCGCGCCCCGGCCCGAGCGGCTCCGACTCGTCGGTCAGCGTCGGCAGACGCTCGCGGTCATGCACCAGCGGCTGATGTTCGGCATGCTGGTCTATGCCGGGCTGGTCGCGCTCATCGCGCTTCGCATTCTTTATCTCGCTGCTTTCGGCGATCACGCCGGACGAAAGGAAGAGCTGACGGCGCTGATCCCCGACCGCGGCGACATTCTGGACCGTGACGGGCAGCCGCTGGCGCGGACGATCGATGCGTGGACGATCGCCGTTCACCCGACCAAGGTGATCGGCGACAAGCTCGCGCTCGCACAGAAGCTCGCACAGCTGATGCCGGAGCATACAGCCGCGCAATATTTCGCGCTGCTGCGTTCGAACAAGCCGTTCTTCTACCTCCGCCGCCGTGCCTCGCCCGACCTCGTCGAGGCGGTGAATGCGCTCGGCGAGCCGGGCCTTGCGCTCGAGCGCGAGCCCGACCGGCTCTACCCGCAGACGAGCCTTGCGGCCCACGTGCTCGGCTTCACCAACATCGACGGGAAGGGCGCTTCCGGAGTCGAGCGCGCGTTCGAGGCGCAGCTTTCGAACCCCGACACGCGCGGGACGCCGGTCGTGCTCTCGATCTCGAGCAAGGTGCAACAGGCGCTCGAGGCCGAGCTCGGCGAAGCGATGCAGCATTTCTCGGCGATCGGCGCTGCGGGCGTGGTCATGGACGTGCACACCGGCGAAGTGCTGGCCATGACCTCCATGCCGACGTTCAACCCGAATGCGCCTGGCCAGGGCACGCCAGACCAATTGTTCAACCGCGCGACTCAGGGCGTCTTCGAGCTCGGCTCGACGTTCAAGCCGTTCACGCTCGCGATGGCGATGGACTCGGGCGTCGTCTCCGGCCCCGCCGAGATGATGAACTGTCCCAAGGTGCTGCCGGCCTACGGTCACCTCGTCCACGACACCCATCCGTTCGGGCGCCAATGCTCGATTGCCGAAGTGATGATGGAAAGCTCGAACATCGGCATGGCGCAGATCGCCGACAGGCTCGGCACCGAGCGGCAGAAGGCCTGGCTGAAGAAGATGGGCTTCCTCGACAAGCCGGAGATCGAGCTCAAGGAGAAAGGCCGGCCGCTGACGCCCGGCGTCCGTTGGGGCCCGTTCGAGACCATGACCATCGGCTTTGGCCAGGGCATTGCCGTCGCGCCGCTTCAGCTGGCGATGGGCTACGCGACCTTGTTCGACGGCGGCATCTATCATCCGCCGACGATCCTGAAGGTTCGGCCAGGCCACCCGCTTGCGGCGGGACGGCGCGTGTTCACGGCCGACACTAGCTATCGCATGCGCTCGCTGCTGCGCCTGGTCGTGATGCGCGGCACCGGCAAGAAGGCCGATGCGCCCGGCTACCGGATCGGCGGCAAGACCGGCACAGCCCAGAAGCTGATCGGTGGGCATTACAGCCAGACCATCAATCTCACGAGCTTCGCCGGTGTGTTCCCGATGGACGACCCGCGCTATGTGATCGTCGTGATGCTCGACGAACCGAAAGCGACTCCCGAAACCTACGGCTTCACCACCGCCGGCTGGAATGTCGCGCCGGTGGTCAGCCGGACCGTCAGCCGGATCGCGCCGATGCTCGGGATCGCTCCCGACATGAACCGCGAACCCAATATGTCCGAAGTGCTGCCGTACGTTCAGGACGCGAATCAAGACGCAAAGAAGGACTGAGCCGGCGTGAAATTGCGGGACATCGCCGACGTCGACAGCGATTCCGAAGTGACCGGTTTTGCGATCGATCATCGTAAGGTGGTCGACGGCAGCGTCTTCGGCGCGTTCAAGGGCGCTGTGTTCAACGGCGAGGATTTCATCGGCGACGCTGTGGACCGCGGTGCGGTCGCCGTTGTCGCACGGCCCGAAGCGACGGCAGACCGGGTGCCTCTCCTCTCGGACCCGGCGCCGCGGAAGCTGTTCGCCGAGCTCGCCGCGATATTCTACGCGCCCTATCCGGAGACGGTGGTCGCCGTGACCGGCACCAATGGCAAGAC
>JABFXK010000118.1 GCA_013361785.1 Sphingomonas sp. | reverse complement strand
CTGCCAGCCTTCGGAACGCCGTTGACGATCGCCACGTAGCGTCGGTCGATCGAGTGGGCGGCGAACTGCTTCGCCAGGCCTTCATGCGCGGCATCGCTCTTGGCGACCACCAGCAGCCCCGACGTGTCCTTGTCGATGCGGTGGACGATACCCGGCCGCGCCACGCCGCCGATACCGGAGAGCTGCCCGGCGCAATGGTGGAGGAGGGCGTTCACCAAAGTCCCGTCGAGATTGCCAGCCGCGGGATGCACCACCAGTCCCGCCGGCTTGTCGACGACCAGCAAATGTTCGTCCTCGAAGAGGATCGTCAGCGCGATATCCTGCGGTTCGTTGTGGGCAGGCGTCGGCTCGGGAACCGCAACCTTGAGCGCTTCATCGCCTCTGACCTTCAGCGCGGGGTCGCGAACCGCCGAGCCCTTGGTCTCCACCGCGCCGCTTCGGATCAGCGCCTTCAGCCGCTCCCGCGACAGCGTCGGGACGGCGGCCGCGAGCGCGCGGTCGAGCCGCCAGCCGGCATGGGCGGGCTCCAGGCGCACGTCGATCGTCTGAATTCCCCCCATCTTCTTCAGGAATATGGGATTCGTGACGGGTCCGTTCAATGGCTGCAGCTTGCGCGAGGTTAAACTCTGACGCATTCACGCCGCCGTGAACGCGCTCGACCTCGCCAGCCTCTTATGCTCGCGGCTCTGCCACGACCTCATGTCGCCCGTGGGCGCGCTCAACAACGGGATCGAGCTGCTCGCCGACGAGACCGATCCGGACATGCGCGAGAAATGCCTCGAACTGCTCGGCGAAAGCGCCCTAGCGACCGCGAATAAGCTGAAATTCTTCCGTCTCGCATTCGGCGCCGGCGGCGGCTTCGGCGAAGAGATCGACACGCGCGAGGCACAGGCGGCGCTGGAAGGTTTGTTCGCCGGCGAGCGCAAGATCCAGGTCGGCTGGGTCGTCGAGAACGAGAAGCTGCCAAAGGGCGCGGTGCGGCTCTTGCTCAATCTCGCCCTGCTCGCGGGTGACGCATTGGTGCGCGGAGGGCGGCTCGACGTTGGCGCCGAGCGCCGCGACGGTGAAATCGAGCTCGCCGTACGCGCGGAAGGCCCCCGCATTCTTCTTGATCCTGCGTTGCGCGAGACTCTCGCGACGGGCGGCTGGGGCGCCGTCGAACCCCGCGCCGCCGGAGCATGGCTCGCGCACAATCTCGCCGCGGAAGTCGGCGGCTCCATCCGGCTCTCGGATCCCACCAGCGACGTGCTGATGATCGGGGCGACGCTTCCCCGACAGGGATAACGCGGCGTTAACTCCTGCCCGGCATAAAGCCGTCCAAAGCAGCGCTGAGGATGGTCCTATCCAATGGATGACCTGATTGCCGATTTCGTAGCCGAATGCCGCGAAATGCTCGAAGCCCTGGGCGGAGAGATCGTCGCCTGGGAAGCCGAGCCCGACGATCGCGCTCGGCTCGATAGCATCTTCCGATTTGTCCATACCGTGAAGGGCAATTGCGGCTTCTTCGAGTTCCCGCGGCTCGAGGCGTTGAGCCATGCAGCCGAAGACGCCCTTGCGGACGTGCGCGCGGGTCGGCGCCAGGCCGACGGCCAGCTGGTCAGCGCAGTCCTCGCGGTCATCGACCGCATCGGCGAAATGATTGCAGCGATCGAAGCGGGCGAGGAAATGCCGGCCGGCGACGATAGCGCGCTCATTGATGCGCTCGCGCCGGGTGCCGAAGGGGCGACCGCGCCCGCGGCGGTTGCGGTCGCGGAAGGTGCCGGACGAGCAGCATCCGCTCCGCGGACGATCCGGCTCTCGGTCGAGCTGCTGGACCGGGTAATGAGCACAGTTTCCGATATGGTCCTCGCGCGCAACGAGCTTGCGCGGCGCCTGCGCGAAGCTCCGACCGACGTTCCCGTCGATGGCGCGTTCGAGCGGCTTTCCGGAATCATTGCCGATATGCGCGATGCGATCACACGCACACGCATGCAGCGGATCGAGAATCTGTTCGTCGGCCTGCCGCGCATGGTGCGCGATCTTTCCGCCGAGCTCGGCAAGCAGGTCCTGGTCGACATCGAGGGCGGCGACGTTGAGCTCGATCGCGAAATGATCGAGATGATCCGCGATCCGTTGACGCATATCATTCGTAACGCAGTCGATCACGGAATCGAAAAACCGTCGGAACGGCTCAAGGCCGGAAAGCGCGAGATCGGCATCCTGTCCGTGTCAGCGCGCCAGTCGGGCAACCAGATCCTCATCGACATCCACGACGACGGGCGCGGGATCGACGGCAAGAGGCTCGTCGCGAAGGCGCTCGACGTCGGGCTGCTCGAGATGGACGACGCGTCGAAGCTCTCGCCGCGCGAGCAGCTGGCGCTGATCTTTGAGGCGGGGCTATCGACCGCGAAGGAAGTCACCTCGATTTCCGGCCGCGGCGTCGGCATGGATGTTGTGCGCTCTAACGTCGAGCGTATCGGCGGAATCGTCGAGGTGGACAGCAAACCGGGCGAGGGCACCCGGATGACGCTTCGGGTTCCGCTGACCCTGACGATCATCCCCGCGCTAACGCCACAGGTGAGAGCGTCAAGCTCGAGCATCTGGGCGGCGCCGGCGTCGCCACAATCCGCGGCCGCCGCGTGCCCGAAGTCTCGCTCGCTGCAATTCTCGGGATCGACAGCGCAGTCGAGGAAACGGACCGCACTCTGGTCGTGCTTCGTCCGGCCGGCGGCGACGTCTACGCGCTCTCGGTCGACCGTATCCACGACCACGAGGAGCTGGTGGTGAAGCCCGCCGCTCCGGCAGTAATGGCGACCGGTCTCTATGCGGGCACCACTCTCGCCGACGACGGCAGTCCAATCCTTCTGTTCGATCCGGCCGGCCTGGCGCTGGTCGGCGGAGTGAAGCTCGAGGCGCAGGAGCGGTCCGCGCGAATTGCGGATGGTCCCGCAGCGACCGCGACCAGTGCGACCGCCGTGCTCTTGTTCCGCGCCCTTGACGGAAGCCGCCGTGCGCTCCGCCTCGCGGTTGTCGACAGAATTGAGGAAGTGGAGGTCGACACCGTCAAGGAAGCCGCCGGCCAGCTTCGCGTTCAGCTCGGCGATGCCATCCTGCCGCTTGCCGGTGTCGGGGGCACAACGCCCACGGAAGGGAAGATCCGCTTGTTCCGCCTGAACGACGGCACTCACGAGATCGGTTACGCCTTTGCCGAAGTCATCGACTTCGCGACTATCGACAATCAAATCATCCATTCCGAGACGCCCGGAGAAGTCAGCGGTGTTTCGCTGATCAACGGCGAGCCTGCGGAACTGGTCGACGCGCACTGGCTGTTTGCGAATCACGTTGGCGCGACGGCGCTGGTCAGCGAACCGTTGGTGTGCCGCCTCCCAAGCGACGATGTGTGGATGCAGAACATGCTTCGCCCGATCGTCGAAGCCGCGGGATACCGCGTGGTCGGTGACGAGCATGAAGGCCATGCTGACCTCACCATTGCGGCGCAAGGTGCGGAGCTTCCGGCCGATTCCGCCGGGAAGATGATCTGGCTTCGCTCCGAGCCCGAGGCGACAGGCAAGAAGGATGAGAGCATCTACCGCTATGACCGCGCGGGACTTCTGATCGCTCTGAAGACGGCCAATTCGGGGAGTGGCCAATGAACGTGCTGCTGCTGGTCGTGACTATCGACGGCGAGCGCGTTGCGCTGCCCGCGGCCGCCGTCGAGTCCGTGGTCGAACTCGACACTCTGATTCCGGTGCCGCGCGCCGCGCCGCATGTTGCCGGACTATCGGCGCTTCGGAGCCGAGTCCTCACGGTGATCGACTGCAAGCGCTCCCTCGAGCTTGGGGAGAGCGATTGCTCGGACGGTATTCGCGAGGCCGCTGTCGTCGAGCTCGATGGCCATCATTATGCGCTGATCGTAGACCTGGTCGAGGATGTCGTGGAGGCGCTCTCCGATCCAACACCTGTGCGCTCGACCATGGGCGGTGGCTGGGAACGTGTATCGGAGGGAATGGTCGACACCGAGAGTGGACCGCTCCTGCTGGTGGATGTGGCGGGGCTGATTGCCGGCGGCGCAGAGGCGAAGGCGGCTTAAGGTCTTCGTTACCCTTAACGTTTAACAAGGTCCGGTTGAGAGCGGGAAACTGAGAACATGAAGAGCTGTTTGATCGTCGATGACTCGAAAGTGATCCGGAAGGTCGCCCGGCACATCCTCGAGACGCTCGAGTTCGAGGTCGAGGAAGCCGGTGACGGCCAGGAAGCGCTTTCTCGCTGCGAAACCAAAATGCCCGACGTCGTCCTGCTCGACTGGAACATGCCGGTCATGAGCGGGATGGAGTTTCTGCGTTTGCTGCGGCAGCGCGGCCACGGCGATCAGCCGAAGGTCGTTTTCTGCACCACTGAGAACGACATGGCCCACATTCGTGCAGCGCTCGAAGCGGGTGCCGACGAATATGTGATGAAGCCGTTCGACCGGGAAACGCTCCACATCAAGCTTCAGCTCGTCGGCGTCGCCTGAGGTCCGCTGCGATGGAGCGGGCGCTCGCCAGATCGCGGGACCGCCAGCCGGAGCCGAGGCCAACGCGCCGTCGCATCCGGTTGATGATCGTCGACGATTCGACCGTGGCTCGAGCGGTCCTTTCGCGGATGGTCGAGAGCGATCCCGCATTTGAAATTGCCGGCGTCGCCGGAACTGCCGAGGATGCGATCGATGCGCTCGCCGGGTGCCGTGTCGACGTCGTCCTTCTCGATCTTGAAATGCCTGGAGCCGGCGGTCTGAAATCGATCCCGCGGATCATCGCGGCGGCTGCCGGCGCGAAAGTCATGATCGTGTCTTCGCTGGCGGAGGACGGCGCGGAGCACACAGTCGCCGCCCTCGCGTTGGGCGCAGCCGACACGATGCCGAAGCCCGGGACTGGCCGGTTCAACGGCAAATTCTCCGAGATCCTGCTGAGCAAGCTGAAGGCGCTCGGCTATGGGGCGCCGCCTGCCGTGGCGGCCGGCTATGCTTCGCAGGCGAGCGGCCGGGAGCCGGCGCTTCGGGCGATGCCGTCCGACCCAATCCAAATTCTCGCGATCGGTGCCTCTACCGGGGGAATCCATGCGCTCGGCTCGCTCTTCCACGCGCTCCCGAAGCGAATCGGCGTTCCGATCCTTTTAACCCAACATCTGCCGATGCCATTCATGCCCGTGTTCGCGCGTCAGCTCGGCACCATCGCCCACCGGCCGACGCTTGTCGCCGAGGATGGAATGCCGCTCCAGGCAGACCACATCCTTGTCGCTCCGGGTGACTCGCACCTGACCCTCGATCCGGCGAAGAACGGCCCAGTTGTGCGCCTGACGCACGGGCGCAGCAGCAGCGGCTGCATGCCTTCAGTCGATCCGATGCTCGCCTCGGCCGGAGTCATCTATGGCTCCAAGGCGCTGGGAATCGTGCTCACCGGAATGGGCCGCGACGGAGTCGAGGGAGCATCGACCATGGTAGCCCGCGGCGGTTCGATCATCGCCCAGGACGAGGCAAGCTGCGCCGTGTGGGGCATGCCCCGCGCGGTGCTGGAGGCCGGCTTGGCGAGCGCCGTGCTTCCGCCGGAGAAGATCGCGCGCCGAATTGCCGCCCGCACCCAGGAGCAGCGGCAGTGCAAATAAGCGACAGCTCGACGCGCATCCTCGCCGGCCTCTTGGAAGCTCGCACCGGCCAGCAGCTGACAATGAGCCGCCGGTGGCGGATCGAGACGGCACTCTCGGCGCTGCTTCGCGAGCGCGGCATCTCCACGCTCGACGAACTCATCACCATTCTCGTCATGGGCAAGGAGCCGAGCCTGTCCCAAATGGTCGTCGAAGCCTTGCTCAACAACGAAACTTATTTCTTCCGGGACCGGTCGCCGTTCGACCTCCTCCAGCGCCATGCGCTACCAGAGCTGGCCCAGCGCCGCGCCAAGTCGAAGCGGCTGCGCATCTGGTCGTCCGGCTGCTCGACCGGGCAGGAGACCTATTCGCTCGCGATGCTGTTCGCCGAGGAATCGGCAAAATGGCAGGGCTGGACGATCGATATCCTCGGCACCGACGTCTCGACAGCGTGCGTCGATCGTGCCCGCACCGGCACTTACAGCCAATTCGAAGTGCAGCGCGGCCTCGGAATCAACCAGATGATCAAATGGTTCGAGGAATGCTCCGACGGATGGCGCGCGGTGGAAGAGCTTCGCCGTCCGCTTCGGTTCCAGGTCCACAACCTGCTCGAGCAGCCGCCGCACCCGGGCGGGTTCGATATCGTCCTCTGCCGAAACGTGCTTCTTTACCTCAGCCCGGAGAAGAAGACGCTCGGCTTCGAGCGGCTCGCCGCATCGATGGCAGAAGACGGATGGCTGATGCTCGGCGCCGGCGAGACCGTCATTGGACAGAGCAGCAAGCTCGGCGCCGACATCAACGCACGCGGACTTTATCGGCTGACGGGCGATGGAAGCCGTGTCGACAAGCGTAGCGCCGATCGACGCGCTTCAGCCGCGGGGGCTTGACCCAACGGCAATAGCTGTGCGCCATTGCGCGCGTGGAATTCGATTTCGTCGACCGCCCATCGCCGAACTTCGACGAGCGGCAGCTGCCGGTCTCGATGATCGTGCTCCACTATACCGGCATGGTCGACATGCAGTCGGCGCTCGATCGGCTGACCTCGCCCGAAGCGCGGGTCTCGTCGCATTACCTCGTCGACGAGGACGGCACGATTTTCCGCCTCGTGGAGGAGTCGAACCGGGCGTGGCACGCCGGGAAATCGCGCTGGCGCGGGATCACCGACGTCAATTCGGCGAGCGTCGGCATAGAGATCGTCAATCCCGGCCACGAGTTCGGCTATCGCGAGTTTCCGGACGAGCAGATGGCCTCGGTCATTCCCTTGGTCGCGGACATCAAGGAGCGTCACGGGATCGGCCGTGGCAATGTCGTCGGCCATTCAGACGTCGCGCCGGCAAGAAAGGAGGATCCGGGCGAGCTCTTCCCCTGGCATGCGCTCGCCAAGCGCCGCCTAGCGCTTCCAAGTCCCACGCGCGACCTCATCGACCCTTACTGGACCGACGCCGGCTTCCTCCTCGCGCTCGAGCGGTTCGGCTATGACGTCACCGACGCGCAAAAGGCGGTGATTGCCTTCCAGCGGCGGTTCCGGCCGGACTTGATCGACGGGATCATCGACGGTGAATGTCGCGCCAAGCTGCTCGCGCTGCTGCTGCCCCGGCCGCAATGAAGCGGCAGCTTTTGCGCGATTGCAGCGCTCAATCCGTGTCAGCATGCGCCCACCACGATCCAGATGTCGGGCCGCGCGGTAAATTTCTTTTCAGCGTTCACGCGTGGACTGCGGTCTGGCTTAGTGCTTCTTGCTCCCACGTTGCGGCGTACCGGCGCACCTCCTTGAGCTGCACTCGTCCCCACTCGCGGCCGTAGCCGTCGGGTTCAACATTCTCGGGCTGATCGAGTGTCTTCTGCCAGCGTCGCAATTCCTGGATGTATGGATCACAGGGGACTCGATCGAAGCTCTTCTTGTCCTTCACGTCGTAGATGCCGATCTTCGCCCACTCCTGCGTCCACCAGTCGGGCACATCCACGAACGGGTAAAGACAGACACCGTGGAGGTCGACGCCCGCATTGATTGCTTTGAGACACTCTTCGACGGTCATTCGCAGCCATTCTGCGCGGTTTTCCTTGTAGCCGCTGGTTTCGCCGATGATGACCGGCCGCCGGTAACGCTCCCATACTGACTTCAGCAGCTGCGACAGCGGCTTGCGACGCGGATCGCGCGGTCCGAGGGTCTCGCGCTTTTTGTCGGCTTCGAGCTGGACCTGGCTGTAGTGATAGACATTGATCCCAACGATATCGAGAATCTCTGGGGAGCCGCCGAGTTCTGGCGATGCGCGACCGCAGAGCATGTCGAACGCTTCGAAGTCCTCCTTTCGCTCCTCGTCCCGCGCCTCTTTGGCGAGATCGGGCCGGTTCGCGGGCGGGACCGCGTTGATCATCGGGTCGACGTGAACAATTCGTGCATTCGGCTCGATTTCTCGAATTGCCTTTGCGCCTTCGATCGCCATGTGCGTGAGCGCACGCTTGAGCTCCGCAGCGCGGCCTTTCGCAAAGGGGTACATCCACTCGAGGTCGCTGGCGGCGGCAGAGAAGAACGTAATCTCGTTGATGGGCGTGAAGAAATACGGCCCGTCCGCAGTGCTCGTGATGTAACGCGCCGCCGCTCTGCAATAATTGCTGAAACGCTCCCGGCACTCAGCCGAGAACGGATCGCAGCCGTCGGGAAAGCCATAATGGCACATGTCCCAAATCGGCGTGATCTTGCACTCGGTTGCGGCGGCTTGAGCGGCCTCCACGCTGGACCAGTCGTAGCGACCTCCGCCCAGGTCCACGACCGGCCAGCGAATTGCTTCGCGAACGACTCCGATACCCAGGTCCATTGCCGCGGCGAAGTCGTTGTTCAAATGCCCATCGTGACCTGTGGCGGCGACATAATCCTTCCGCTGGTGGTCCTTCCAGACAAACGTGGAGCATTCGAATCCGGTCATGAAGAAGGTCGGAAAGATTGCGTTGTTCGAGGAACGCGGCTGCGGCTTCATGGCTCGTCCTGTCACGTGTGAGACTTCGAAGCGAAACTCACAGCTATAGCTGTTGTTCAGCGGCAGCTTTCCACCTGTTGCGGTCAGGAAAGCGTGACTCGCAAGCCTGGTCCGATTTCCCTATATTCGCTTTGCCAGAGGGCCGGGCGGCCGCGGGGGAGTTGCTCCTCCGAGGAAAGTCCGGGCTCCATGGAACCACGGTGCCGGGTAACGCCCGGCGGTGCGCCATTGCCTCGGCGAAGGCGCATCAGGGACAGTGCCACAGAAAGGACACCGCCGCTCTTCGGCGCGGCAAGGTCGAAAGGGTGCGGCAAGAGCGCACCGCGGTCCTGGCGACAGGGCCGGCACGGTAAACCCCACCGGGTGCAAGACCGAATAGGGATGCCATATGGGCTTGGTTCCGGCTCGGCATCCGGGTTGGTTGCTTGAGGGGCGGGGCGACCCGTCTCCTAGAGGAATGGCCGCACAGTCACGCTTCAATGAAGCGCGATGGA
Organism: Sphingomonas sp.; assembly: GCA_013361785.1. GTDB lineage: Bacteria > Pseudomonadota > Alphaproteobacteria > Sphingomonadales > Sphingomonadaceae > Sphingomicrobium. The sequence goes on along the minus strand of JABFXK010000118.1, from coordinate 1,257 downwards.
CAGAACCCGGCTTACAGGCCCTCTGGCATTTCCATGCTCGACCGTCCGGCGGACGGTCTGCACGTGGAATTCATCGAAAGTCGCTCGTCAACAGATGAGCGGACACCTAAACCGCAGGAAGCTATGGCTCGGCAAAAGAGATCGGACGATTGGGGCTTCCCCCGCTGGCGCTCGTACGGCGAGAAGGGTCGTTCCGCCGCCAGAGTCCGGCTGTGCGATCGGGAGGGCTGCAACGAGGCCGGCGATCGGCCTGCGCCAAAGGCGCCCAACAGCCGCGAGCGCTGGTATTTCTGCGAGGCGCACGCTGCCGAATACAACAAGAATTGGAATTACTTCGCCGGCCTCACCCCCGAGGAGGCAGCGCATCGAGCGGCCGAGGAGGAGAGGGGCAATTCCGGCTTCCGCCAGTCCGCGCAATGGAAATGGGCCGGACCAGGTGATGGAAGCCGCAGCCGCGACGAGATGCGGGCGCTCGACGCGCTGGAGCTCGACAGCGATGCCGACTTCGCCGCGGTGAAGGCGGCGCATCGCCGGCTCGTCAAAGAGACCCATCCCGACGCCAATGCCGGCGACGAAGACGCGGCGAAGCGGTTCAAGCAGGTCCAGGCCGCCTATGACGTGCTGAAAAAGGCCGAGGAGCGAAAGAACGGGAAAGCGGCTTAGGCCGCCGCGGCGTAGCGCTCTGCAGTCTGCTGGATCAACGCGATCATGTTCGGAACGCCTTGAGTGCGGTTGGCGCTCAGATGCTTGCGCAGCTCGAACGGCGCGAGCGCCTCCGTTACATTCATGTTGGCGATCTCGGCGGCGGGCTTGTCCTGGACCGCCGAGAGGATCAGCGCGACGATGCCCTTGGTGATCGCCGCATTGCTGTCGGCGAGGAAGTGCAGCCGCCCCTCGTCGACCCTCGGGTAAACCCACACGGACGCCGAGCAGCCGCGGACCTTGGTCGCATCGGACTTGAGCGCATCGGGCATGGGTTCGAGCTGACGGCCGAGATCGATCAGCAGGCGATAACGGTCCTCTGCTTCGACCAGCTGATATTCTTCCAGAATTTCCGAGAGGGCTGGGAGGCCGGCCATGGCGCGGCCGTAGCTCCTTATCGGTCGCGGAGCGACTCGATTTCCTTGGCGAGGCTGTTTTCCTTCTCGACTGCGATTCGCTCCAGCACCTTGATCCGCTCCTTGAGCTCCGTCACTTCGACACGAAGGCGCAGATTCTCGGCGCGATCCTGGGCGCTGAACCCCCCATCATCGTCAC
>JABFXK010000162.1 GCA_013361785.1 Sphingomonas sp. | reverse complement strand
CGTGGCCAGCACCTCGGCGGCGCCGTCCACGGGCACGAACAGCCGCGTCTGGTAGCGGATGATCTCGGTGAAGCAGCCCTGCGCCTTGTACCAGGCGAGGCGCGCGGGAGCGTAGCCGGCAAGCTCCAGGCGCTGGCTGCCGTTGACCAGCGAGCGCTTGAGGATGAGTTCCTCAACACTGCGGAGGGGCAGTGGCTTGCCCGTGCGCAGGACGGTCGCGGCAAGCTCGTCCGGCTGAATGTCGACCGAGACGTCGAGGCCGAGCTTCGCCCCAAGCTCAGGGAGTGAGGCGACCGGGATCTCGCGGCCGAGCAGCGAGCGTCCGTCATCGGCTGCAATCCGGATCACCTGCACATGATCCTCCGGCAGCTTGTCCCACACGGGCAGGAGGAGCCCGGTGGCGAGTTGCAGCGTCTCCCGGTGGAGTGTCGCCTCCGCCTCATGGACTTCGGCCCGCCAGGCTTCAGCGAATGCCTCCGCAGACACCGGCTCCCAGCTGGTTTCGTGTAGCCGGTCGCAGGGCAGATGCTCGCGCTTCAGCGGCCGGACCAGCTCGTAGCGCGCGATCGGCAGCCCCTCCTCCGACATCAGGCTGCGGGCGTTAATCCGGAGAGCAGCCTTGCCCGAACGGTCATTCACCATGCGCGTGGCGTCGGGACGCGAGCCGTAGAGCTCGAGCAGACGTTCGAGACTAATCGGCCGCAGCCGCCGCGCAAGCTCGATCCGCAGCAAATGGGTCGTCGCGCCGGAGCGCGGATCGGTGCGGATGATCCGATCGTCGAGAATGTCGAAGCTGTCGACCGGGACGGTCTCGACGCCGACATCCAGCGTTCCGGCTTCGCGGGCGGCCGCGACCCTGGCCTCGACCAGGCCCAGAAACTCGTCGAAGATCACATTCTGCAGCTCAATGCGCAGCGCGAGCAGCCGATTGAGCCAGCGCTGGATCGGCGGGAGATCCTCGCGCAGACTGCCGTCCTCGCCTTCGAGCTTCAGGCCCGTCAGCTCCTGGAAGCGCGCGAGTGTGACCGACTGAAGCTTGCCGGCAAACAGCAGGTGATACCAGCTGACGAGCGCGTCCTTCGCGTAGCGGCTTTCGAGATTGTCGGCCGGGTCGAACAGGTTCTGGCCGCCGGTCTGACGCTGGCCACGAGTGAGCGCGCCCAGAGAATCCAGGCGCCTCGCAATGGTCGAGATGAACCGGCGCTCACCGCGAACGTCGGTGGTGACCGGCCGGAACAAAGGCGCCGAGGCCTGCCGCGTGCGGTGCGTGCGCCCGAGCCCCTGAATGGCGGCATCGGCGCGCCAGCCGGGCTCGAGCAGATAGTGAATCCGCCGCGCCTGGTTCCTGACGCCGAGGCAGGCGTGATAGCTTCGCCCAGTCCCGCCGGCGTCGGAAAAGACGAGGATTTTCTTGTCGCCACGCATGAACGCATCCGTCTCGACGAGGTTGGAGCGGGCGGTCCGGTTCTCGATCTTCTGGCGGCCATCGGCATTGACGACCAGGCGACGGGTACGGCCGGTCACCTCGGCGACGGCCTCGGTCCCGAACCGCTCTATCAGGGTGTCGAGCGCGGTCCCGATCGGCGGCAGTGCGCAGAGCTGCTCAATGAGTTCGTCGCGCGCGCGCAGCGCTTCCTGGCTGTGGACCGGCCGTCCCTCTCCGTCGGACATCGGCTCAGAACGGGTGTTGCCTTCGGTGTCGGTGAAGACGCGCATCTGCCGGGTCGGGAATGCGGCGGTCAGATAGTCGATCACATATTCACGCGGGGAGAGGTCGATTTCGAGCGCCTCCCGCTCCGCGGCACTGAGTTGGGCGAGACGCCGGTCGAGCATCGCTTCTGCGGTCGAGACGAGCTGGACGACGACCGCCTGCCCCGCCGCGACATCGGCCTCGATCGCGGGCACCAGGCTCGGGAGCTTCATCGACAGCAGGAGCTGGCCGAAGAAACGTTGCTTGCAGCCCTCGAACCGCGAGAGCGCGGCGGACTTGGCGTTAGCATTGAGAGTCGCGCCCGTCGCGGCATCGACCACGCGCGTCGCCTCCAGCGCAGCGGAGAGGTTGGCGTGGATGATCGCCCAGGCGTCGGCATAGGCATTGTAGATTGCGGTCTGCCCGGGCGTGAGCTCATGCTCGAGCACGTCATATTCGACGCCGACAAAGGACAGCGCGCGGGCCGTGTAGAGGCCGAGCGCCTTCAGGTCGCGCGCGACCAGCTCCATCGCGGCGATCCCTCCGTCGCGGATCGCCGCCACAAATGCGCTCCGATCGGCGAAGGCCGTTTCCGGTCCCCAGAGACCGAGCCGCATCGCATAAGCGAGATTGTTGACGTCCGACGCGCCGGTGGCCGACGCGTAAAGGACGCGCGCTCGCGGAAGCAGGTTCTGTAGGCGGACCCCGGCGATGCCCTGCTCCGATCCCTTGACCTTGCCGCGGCTCCCCTCCCCGCCTGCCGCGTTCGCCATTGCATGCGCTTCGTCGAACGCGAGCACGCCCTCGAACTCCGCTCCTGCCCAGTTGAGGATCTGCTGCAGACGCGTCGCGTCGTCGCGACCGGAACGGAGCGTCGGATAGGTAACGAACAATATGCCCCGGTCGATCGTGACGGGAGCGCCCAACTTCCATTGCGACAGCGGCTGGATGTCGAGCGGCAGACCGCCAAGCGCCGACCAGTCGCGGCGCGCATCCTCCAGCAGGGTCTCATTCTTGCTGAGCCAGATGTGCCGCTG
>JABFXK010000219.1 GCA_013361785.1 Sphingomonas sp. | reverse complement strand
ACGTCTCTGAGGAAGTCGTCGACACGTTCGGTGCGGTGAGCGTCGCCACCGCCTGGTCGATGGCGCGCGGCGCACTGGCTGCATCCCACGCCGATATCGAAGTGGCAATTACAGGCATAGCGGGACCCGGAGGCGGAACGTCGGCCAAGCCTGTCGGCACTGTCGTCTTCGCGACCGCCGAACGCGGCGCTGATCCTGCCAAGATCGTTGCCGATCAGCGCTTCTTCGACGAAAAGACCCGTTCGGGTGTCCGCCTTCAGGCTGCGCTCTGCGCGCTCGAACTATTGATGCCGTAAAGCGCTGCAGCGCGCTGCTCGAAGGCTGAGGTCATCCGCCTCAACGCTCGATCGAACATGGCGCCGGCAAGACTTTCGAACAGCCGCGACTTGAATGCGAAATCGACCGAGAAGCTGATATTGGTGCCGCCGTCCGCCGCGCGCTCGAACCTCCACTCGTTGTGGAGATATTTGAGCGGGCCCTCGACATAATCGACGCAGATCCGGCTCGCACGCTCTTTCACGACACGGCTCGTGAACCGTTCCTTGAAGGCATTGAACCCCACCACGAGATCGGCGATCGTTTCCTTCTCGCTCGAAGAGCGGACCCGAACGGCCACTACCCAGGGAAGGAATTCGTCGTAGCGGGCAACGTCCGCCACGAGGTCGAACAATTGCTCTTGCGAATAAGGAAGGTGCCGCGTTTCGCTATGGCGCGGCATTGGCCCCTTCCCTGGCGATTTGCGCGTTGCGTGCTTCCTGCATCTTTTTGAAATCGTCGCCCGCGTGGTAGCTCGACCGGGTCAAAGGCGACGCTGCGACCAGGAGGAAGCCTTTGGCTCGGGCGATTGCAGCATAAGCCTCGAAAGCCTTGGGAGTGACAAATTCCTCGACTTTGGCGTGGCGCGGCGTCGGCTGGAGATATTGACCCATGGTGAGGAAGTCGACCCCCGCAGAGCGCATGTCGTCCATCACCTGGTGAACTTCGAGCCGCTGCTCGCCGAGACCGACCATCAGCCCGGACTTAGTGAAAATGTGCGGCGCCTTGCGCTTGACGCTCTCCAACAGGCGCAGCGACGCATAGTAGCGGGCACCTGGCCGGATCGTCGGATAGAGCCGCGGAACCGTCTCCAGATTGTGATTGTAGACGTCGGGTCCGGCAGCGACGATCTCTTCGACCGCCGCCTCGCTTTTATTGCGGAAATCGGGAGTTAGAATCTCGATCGTCGTCGACGGCGTGCGCTTCCGAAGCGCTTCGATAACCTTGACGAACTGACGGGCACCGCCGTCGGGCAAATCGTCCCGGTCGACGGATGTCACCACGATATGCTCAAGCCCAAGCTCGGCGGCCGCTGTCGCGACATGTTCCGGCTCGAGCGGATCCACTGGGCGCGGCATCCCGGTCTTCACGTTGCAAAAAGCGCAGGCGCGGGTGCAGGTGTCTCCAAGGATCATCACCGTCGCATGCTTCTTGGTCCAGCACTCGCCGATATTCGGACAGGCCGCCTCCTCGCACACGGTCGCAAGATTGAGATCCCGCATCAGCCGCCGTGTTGCATGATAGCCTTCGCTGACTGGGGCTTTGACCCGAATCCAGTCGGGCTTGCGCTGCTTAAAAGGGACTGCGGCCGGTACATTCATGCGCCGGCAGATAGCGATTGCCACAGCCCCTTGCCACCCCTGCCGGACGGCCCTAGATCGTGTATCAGTTTGACGGAATCAAACGATATTTTACGGCCTTGGCAGCTGGGCTGCTTCGACCACCGGAGTCACGCCCACCCGGTGAGGCGATTGTTTAGAACAAGAAGAGAACAATCTCAAATATATTCGAAATGTTTATTTGTGCGCAGACCTCTCCTGTCACGAGGTCAGTGGTGCTCAAACACCTCCTGACAAGGGCGGCCGAAACACTGGTTGTGCGTCAGTCTAATATCGTCCGAGTCTAGCGCGCTGCTCATGCCCTATCTGTCAAAGCTGATCGAAGGCTACCGCCGCTTTCGCGAGAAAAACTGGGAGCGACAGCGCGAGCGCTGGGCAGAGCTTGCCGAAGGCCAAAGTCCGAAGGTTATGATCCTGTCCTGTGCGGACAGCCGCACCGATCCGGCGCAGATCTTCGATGCTCGGCCAGGCGAGATGTTCGTGGTCCGCAACATCGCTGCGCTCGCGCCGCCCTATGAGACGACGCGCGGCCATCACGGCGTATCGGCGGCGCTCGAATTTGCAGTAACGCAGCTCAAGGTCGGCGAGATTCTGGTAATGGGACACGGCCTGTGCGGCGGCTGTGCAGCAGCGCTGACCGGGCAATTCGACGACACCGAGCCCGGCGAGGGCCATTTCATCGCCGACTGGGTGAGAATGCTCGACGAAGCGCGTGACCAGGTCCGTGGCAGATACGAAAAACTCGACCGCGAGGCGTTTCTCGAAATGGAACGCGAAGCGGTAAAGGTCAGCCTCGCCAATCTGCGAACGTTTCCATGGCTCGCCCGACGCGAACAGGCCGGCGAGCTCAAGCTCCATGGAGCCCATTTTTCGATCGCAGAGGGCCGCCTCTACTTACTCGACGAGGCGGAAGGTAGCTTCCGCCCCGTCTAAGTAATTCAACTTAACACCTTACATTATAAGTGTAATGTGGTTGACCATAGCGGTCGACATAATAGCAATAGCCTCGCGTATCGCGATAATATTGACGGCCTCCGATTATTGCACCGACGACTCCGCCGAGGGCCGCACCGGCGAT
>JABFXK010000203.1 GCA_013361785.1 Sphingomonas sp. | reverse complement strand
CCCAGGGAGCGGCCGCCCGATTTCGTTGGGGCTCGGGAGAAAAGGGTTGGCGCAGAAGGCGAGGGCGAGAACGGGCGGCAAGTCGTCGCTTGTGCTCGTCGGGGGAAAGAATCCGAAGAAGCGGGGAGAGACCAAGCGCGACTGGAACAGCGAGAAGGAGGAAATCTACGTCCAGACGCTCGCCGAGACGTGCAACTATACCGCCGCGGCCGCGAGCGCCGGCGTTTCGGTCAGCAGCGCGCTGCGGCGGCGCAAGACCCACGCGAAATTTCGGGCGAGCTGCCGCGATGCGGTCGCGTTCGCCTACGAGCGCCTCGAGCTCGCAATGCTCGATCGCGGGCTCAACGGCAGCGAGAAGATCGTCATTCGCAAGGACGGATCGGAAGAACGGATCCGCGAATATCCGAATGCGGTGGCGCTGACCCTGCTGAGGCTGCATCGCGAAGGCGCGACCGAAGCGATGAACGAGCCCGATCCGGGCGACGTCGAGGAGCTTCGCGAGCGGCTGTTCAACAAGCTCGAACGGCTTCGCAAGCGCGAAGAGGCGCGGGATCAACAGGAGTGACTGGAAAGGAGCGGCGCGAGCAGACAATCGCGCTGGCGCGCGCACCGTTGCCGGTGAGGCGGCGGATCATCCAGGCGATGACGCCACAGGACCTCGCCGAGACCGACGCGGATTTCGAACGCTGGATTCACGACAGCCAGATCGAGCCTGCCGTGGACGGCTGGCGGACCTGGCTGATGATGGCCGGGCGCGGGTTCGGCAAGACGCGCGCCGGGGCGGAGTGGATCGAGCGGCTGGCGCGGAGCCGGCCGAACGTTCGAATCGCCCTCATTGGAGCGACGATCGACGAAGCGCGGCGAGTGATGGTCGAGGGCGTGAGCGGCATTCTCGCAGTGGCCAAGTGCAATCGCAGCAAGGTCGAGTGGGAGCCGAGCCTTGGCAGGCTGACGTGGCGAAACGGAAGCCAGGCGCAGCTGTTCTCGGGCGACAATCCCGACGGGCTGCGCGGACCCGAGCATGATTTCGCCTGGGCGGACGAGCTCGCCAAATGGGGCAGGCCCGAGGATGCGTGGATGAACCTGCAAATGGGGCTGAGGCGGGGGGCGAGGCCGCGCGCGCTGGTGACGACGACGCCCAAATCGATCCCCCTGTTGCATGAGATCAGGGACGGCGCGTGGACGTTCACCACAACCGGCGGGACAAGCGAGAATGTGAACCTGGACGAGAAGTTCGTCGACGTGATGCTGGCGACCTATGGCGGGACCCGGATCGGGGCGCAGGAGATCGAGGGCAAATTGCTGGACGACGTGGAGGGCGCGCTTTGGACTCGGCCGCTGATCGAAAAGGCGCGGGTGGCGCGGCGGCCGGCGAGTGAGTTCGACCGGATCGTCGTGGGTGTCGACCCGCCTGCCGGAGCAAGCGAGGGGTCGGACGCTTGCGGGATCGTGGTGTGCGGATCACGCGGCGAAGTGCTGACCGTGCTCGAGGATGCAACGGTGCGGGGCTTAAGCCCCGAAGGCTGGGCGAGCCGGGTCGCGGCGGCCGCGCTGCGCTGGGACACCGCCCAGGTGATCGCCGAGGCCAACAACGGCGGGGCGATGGTCGAAAGCGTGCTCAAGGCCGCGGACTTGGACCTCAGGGTGCGGCTGGTGCATGCGTCGAAGGGCAAGAGCGCGCGGGCGGAGCCGATCGCGCTCAAGTTCGAAACCGGCAAGGCGTTCTTCGCCGGCGAGTTCCCGGCGCTGGAAGCTGAGCTCGGCGGGATGATCGCGGGCGGCGGCTACGAAGGGCCTGGGCGTTCGCCGGACCGCGCCGACGCGACGGTGTGGGCAATGACGGCGCTGAGCGAGACAAGAAGCGGCGTGCCGCGGGTGAGGAGGTTGTAAGACCCTATCGAAAGTTAACTGATCGGCGCTTGCAGCGGCTGCTAGTGTCGGCCTCACGACACAGGCGAGGGGGACACGCCATGGCAACTGTCGCGGGCACATTTTCATTCAGGGACAAGCGGCCGGACCTGCTCTCGGGGACTCCGAGGGCGCATGCGATCGACCGCTGGATCTTCGTCGCCATGGCGGCGTGGTACATCGCCATCGTGCTGACGGGGTTCATCCCCGACGCGATCGGGATGGTCGCCGCGGCAAACGCCGGGCTGCGGCCGCCATTGCCGATCATCCTGCACGTGCACGCGGTTGTGATGGGGTCATTCCTGCTGCTGCTCCTGGCCCAATCAGTGCTGATGGCGACAGGCCGCTGCGAGCTCCACAAGCGCGTCGGCATCGCCGCCTTCGCGCTCGTACCAGTGCTGGTCGTCGTCGGCCTCCTGCTTGCGCCGACGATCTATCGGGAATTCTGGAACATGGCGCAAACCGCGCCCCCCGAGCTCAAGGCCAAATTGCAGTTCCGGATGCTCATGCTGAACGACATTTTGCTGATGCAGATCCGGATCGGAATATTGTTTCCGCTGTTCATGGGGATCGCGCTCGCGGCGCGGGGCAGGAACGCCGGATTGCACAAGCGAATGATTTTCCTGGCTACGGCGATGCCGATGCCGGCCGCGATCGACCGCATGCACTGGTTGCCGAACACAATTCCGGCAAGCGCTGTCGGCACGGACCTGTACATCCTGGCCGCGGTGTCGCCGCTGTTCGTGTGGGACATCGTGCGCAACCGGCGCGTGCATGAAGCCTATTGGATATGGCTGGGCATTTCGTTGCCGTTCTGCGCGGTCGT
>JABFXK010000112.1 GCA_013361785.1 Sphingomonas sp. | reverse complement strand
CTCAATACAGGCGCTCGGCCGATCGAAACCCATCCGGTGCCCGACAAGACCCCCAAATGGGGCGCGGAATTCAAACGCGCGATCGCCGAAAATTATGTGAAGACGGTGCCGATCGTCACGCATGGCGCGGTGATGAGCCACCGCAACAATCATCTCGATCTCGACCCCACCTGGCGCGACACGTTCGGCCGGCCGCTGATGCGCATGACGTTCGACTTCACCGACAACGAGCACAAGATGAGCGACTATCTGACCGAGAAGGCAGCGGAGATCGGGCGGGCCATGGGCGGCCGTGAGATCAGGTCGAACAAGCGCAGCGGCCATTACGACATCGCACCTTATCAGACGACCCACACCACCGGCGGCGCGATCATGGGCGCTGATCCGAAGACCAGCGCAATCAACCGCTATCTGCAGAGCTGGGACGTGCCCAATGTCTTCGTCGCGGGAGCGAATGCCTTCCCGCAGAACGCGGGTTACAATCCAATGGGGACGGTCGCGGCGCTGAGCTATCATTGCGCAGAGGCGATCATCACTCAGTATGTGAAGTCGCCGGGGCCGCTGGTGCAGGCATGAGCGGCAGCCGCGCCCCGGGAATCGCGCTGACGATCGCGCTGGCGAGCTTCCTCGCGGCCTGCGTCGCGGCGAGCTATCGCCAGGTGCCGGCGGCGGTGCCGCAGCGCGCGGCGAACCCCGGCGGCGGAGCAATCGGGCTGCCGCCGCTAAACGACGACGACATCACCGCCGACGTCGCCTCGTGGGGACCGCCGACCGACGCCGCGGCGCCGCCCGACGCTGCGCTTCAGTTCAGCAACGACCCCGTGGCGCGCGGGAAATATCTGGTCGATGCTGGCGATTGCGAGGCGTGCCATACGGCGGCGAGCGGGCGGCCGTTCGCGGGCGCGCGCGGGATCCGGACGCCATTCGGGATCATCTATTCGGCGAACATCACGCCCGACGTGAAGACCGGCATCGGCAGCTGGAGCGAGGCGGACTTCTATCGGGCGATGCACAAGGGGATCGCGCACGGGGGGAAGAACCTCTACCCGGCCTTTCCCTACACTTATTTCACGCGGCTGAGCCGGGCGGACGTCGACGCGATCTATGCTTATCTGCGCACGCTGACGCCCATCTACCAGCCGAAGCCGGCGAACAAGCTTCCGTTCCCGCTGAACATCCGCCCGCTGATGGCGATCTGGAACGCTTTGTTCTTCCGGCCGGGCGAGTTCCGGCCCAATCCGGCGATGAGTGCCGAGTGGAACCGGGGCGCTTACCTCGTGTGGGGACCGGGCCATTGCGGCGGCTGCCATACGCCGAAGAATTTGCTGCTCGCCGATCGCAACGGGCACGCGCTCCAGGGCGCGAAGCTCAACGACTGGGTCGCGCTCGATTTGACCGGCGACCCGCGCAAAGGGCTCGCGAGCTGGAGCCACGGCGACGTGGTCGAGTTCCTGCGCAGCGGGCGCAACGCGCATGCAACAGCGTCGGGGCCGATGCAGGAAGTGATCTATTATTCGACCAGCCGGATGAGCGATTCCGACCTGGCGGCGATCGCGACTTACCTGAAGCAACTGCCGCCACGCCGGCACATGAAGGGCTTTGCACCGCCGACCGAAGCCATGATGCGTGCAGGGGAGGCGATCTACACCGACACCTGCGCCGCGTGCCATGCCGAGCATGGCGAAGGGCAGCCGCGCACCTTTCCGCCGCTCGCCGGCGACGCCTCGGTGCAGGCGCGCGACCCGACGACGATCGTCCGCCTCATCCTCACGGGAAGCCGCTCCGTCCCGACACCCGCAACGCCGACGCCGCTCGCGATGCCGCCCTTCGACTGGAAGCTGACCGACGACGAGGTGGCCGCGGTCGCGACTTATGTGCGGAACGCCTGGGGCAATACCGCGCCGGAGGTGAAGCCGCGGACGGTCGCGAAGCTCAGGCGGCGCTACGCGCAGCCGGCGGAGCGCCGCTAACCGTTCGTCACGTCCTTCACGTTGTCGTCCGAGTTGCGGTCGACGTAGAAATTGTATGGGTCGATTCCGGCGAACGTCGGCTTCTGCGCGGTGTGGACGGTGATCGTCTGCGTGCCGCTGTGGATCGGCTTCAGGCCGAAGGCGAGCACGTTCTTCTGCGAGAAGGCGCCTAGCCCAGGGCGGGCGGTGAACAGGCCGACCTCGATCGGCTCGTTGAGCACCGCCTTGGTCTCCTTGCCCTTGCCGTCGGCATAATATTTGTCGGCGGCGACGGTCAGCGTCGTGGTCCAGCCGGTGGCGTCCTTCCTGGTCACCGCGTCCGCGACCTTGAGGTCGTAGAGCGTGATCTTCTCGAATAGATCGGTGATCAGCTGCTGCTGTTGCGGGGTCTTCGCCGCGGTTCGGAACTCGGCGATGAGATCGAGCGAGCGCGGGTAGGGCGGGCCCTTGTACTTCCACTTCGCGAGGAAGCGGGCGAGCGCCTGGTCGACGGCATCTTCGCCGAGCCGCTCCTGAAGCAGGTACAGCGCGACGGCACCCTTGCGATAGTGGATGTACGGCTGGTCTTCGACGCGCTGGAGCGGGAGCTCTTCGACCGCTTCGCCCGCGCGGCTCCTGAGGTAATTGTCGAGCTCGTACTTGAGGAAGCGGCGGATCTTGTCGGGTCCGTACATGTGCTTCATCACCATCAGCGCCGAATATTGGGCGAGAGTCTCGCTCATCAGCGTGTCGCCCTGCATGTCCGCACCGACGACCTGGTGCGCCCAATATTGATGCGCCACTTCGTGGGCGACGACATAGGTGGTGAAGTCGATCTTCGTCGGATCGTTGGTGTTGGCGTTGAACCCCGCGCTTTCAGAATAAGCCATGGTGCCGGCGAACGACTGGGCGAAGCTGGCATAGCCGGGGAATTCGATGATCCGCGCATAGTTGAACTGATATGGCCCGAAATGCGCCCGGTAATAATCGAGCGACGTGCCCAAGGCGGTCAGGATCTTGTTGATGTTCCAGTCGTGGCCTCGGTGATAATAGACCGACAGCTTCAGGCCGTTGTGCATCCGCGTCGCCACATCGTAGCGGGCCGACTGGATCGAAAAGAAATTGAGGATCGGCGCGGGGCTGACGAAGCGGCCGATGTGCCGGCCGCCCGCGATCACGTCCGACACCTGGTTGCCGGGCGCGATCGGAGTCTGGTCGGCCGAAGTCGACAGAGTAATGTCGCTCATCACCCAATCGGCGTGGATATAATTCTCGCCGACCGCGCTCATGTCCTCGAGCTTGGGCGGGCGAAGCTCGTTGGGCAGGTGCTGGCGCCGCCGCTTGGCGCGGTCCGTGAGCAGCCCGCTGCGGTCCATGCCGATTCGCGGCGTGAACGCGAAATTGTTCACGAACGTGCCGTTCTCGAGGATGTCCGTCGCGGGCGTTCCGGCGGTGAAGCCGCGGTGCCAGATCTGCGATTTCCAGGTCAGCGCCGCAGTGGCTCCGGGCGCGAGCGGAGTCGCGAACCGGTAGATGCGATAGCCGAACTGCGGGTCGTCGTAGATGAGCCGGGCGCCGGAGACCGCGAGCTGTTCGAACTCTGCGTCGCGGTCACCACGGCGGACGTGCACGTCGCGGATCGGCGCGTTGGTCTTGTTCTGAAGGTCGTAGCGGCCGTCGACGATCAGCCTGCGATCCTTGGGGAAGATCTGCACGCTCATCGTCACGCGCGTAACCAGCGGCATCGGCAGCTTTTCGAACTTCAGATATTTGCGTTCGTACGCCGCCTGGTACTTCTCGGTATCGTCGAACGTTCGGTACTGGTTGAGGACCTTGATATTGTAATAGCCGTACGCGCCGGTGCCGATCATCAGGATCGCAGCGACGCCGAGCACCGCCAATGACGCGGCGGAGAGGTTGGTTCCGATCTTGCGAAGGCGGACCCGCAGCGACAGGTCGGTTCCGCGCGGCCACAGCCAGTGGGCGACGACGATCAGAATCACGGCGAAGCACAGCCAGTAGAATTCAAACACCGCCGAGCCGAACCAGAAGCTTCCCTGCCCGACGAAGTCGCTCAACGGGACGTTTGGTCCCGCGCCGTAGCGGTAGAGAGGGTCCGACCAGCCGAGATTGGTGAGGAAGATGCCGGCGACGAACCAGACGAACAGGATCGCCCAGCCGGCATATTTGTTCGGCGTCAGCACCTGCACGAACACGGCGAGCACGGCGATCTGCAGGCCGTCGATTGCGGCAGGGAGGATGAACCAGCTCAAATAGGAGATGACCCCATAGTGGTGCGCGCCGCCGATCGCCTCGTAAAGGAGGCCCGTGACCATTCCGGCGAGATTGACGAGCAGCAGGACGACGAGGATCGCGAGGATCTTCGGGACGGTGATCACCCAGCTCGACACCGGCGTCGAATCGATGATCTCGTTGATGTTGCGGTCACGCTCGCGCCACACGAGCTCACCGCCGTAGAAAGCGGCGATCAGCAGGATAGTGATCCCGAACCCGCCACGGATTCCGGTCATCGTCGCGGAGACAGTCGGATGATCCGGCGTGCCGTAAGCCGACAGGCCGAACCACAGCACGACGGCGCTGAGGCCCATGCCCACAAGGACAAGGATTGGCGTGCCCGGACTGGTCAGCACCTGGCGGACCTCGATCCGCAGCCGGGCAATGAACTGCGCCCATTGCGACGGCTTGCGATCGCGCGCAACGACGGCCTCGCCGCCGAGCGCCGGAGCGGCGGCGGCGAAGCTCTCCTCGCGCGCTTCGCGCCGGGCGAGACGCCGCAGCCGCCACTTCGATGGGGCGCGCTCGCTCGAGGAGAAGCCCCATACGGTGATGGCGAGGAAAATGGTCCCGAGAACGATCGCGAGGATGCGGTTGAACAACAAAGTACCGCTGAGCTCGACCAGTCGGCTGTTCATCTCCGACTGCGTCCAGTAGCGCGTGATCTGCCCGAGCGCCCCAGTACCGAGCGGCTCGAACCGGGCGAGCGTCTCGCGATATTCGATCTTCTGTCCGACGATCCCGGTGGTGATGATGTAGCCGATCACCACCACGACGGTGCCGATATAGGCGGCCATCATCGAGCGAAGCTGGGTCGCGAGCGCGAACAGCAACGCGCTGGTGAGGAAGACGTCGGGAATCGCAAAGACGACGAACGGCCAGGCGTAGTATGAGAAGACCTGCGGACCGATGCGCTCGGGATCGACCCACGGCATGACCGACCCCGCCCACATTCCGATTGGCACTGCGAGATAGCCGAGCAGGGCAATGGTGAAGCCCCCAAGGAAGCGGCCGAGGATGATCTGGGTGCTGGTGACCGGAGTCGCGCGGACGATCGGTGCGAATCCGCTGCTCTCGTCGCGCACGATCGCGTTGGCGACGAAGGCGGTGATCACGAATAGATAGAAAAGGGCCAGCGCGCCGGTCGCGACCGCGATCGCGTAAGGCGCATTCTCGTGCACAGCGCCGGGAGTGCCGATGCTGACGTTCTCGCTCGCGGTGATGCCGAAGCCCATCAGGAAGAAGATCGCGACCGCGACCCAAAAGACGGGGTTTTTGAGCTGGTAGCGGATTTCGAATCCGGTGATCCCGAAGAACATCGGTGGTGCTCCGCTCAGGCCGCTCGGCGGACGTTCGACAGGGTCGTGAAATAGACGTCTTCGAGTCCGCCCTCGACGGGCTCGAAGCCGGCGGGCTTCTTGTCGGCGAGCACGTGGATGATGTTCTGTCCCGCGAAGAGCCGTGTCGAGATCACGTCGTATCTTTCCTGATATTGCTCGAGCTCGGAGTGCGGGATCGCCTTCTTCCAGACCTTGCCGCGCGTGGACTCAATAAGCTCGCCAGGCTTGCCCTGGAGCTGGACGCGGCCATTCGCCAGCACCGCCATCAGCGGGCAGAGATCGGCGACGTCGGCGACAATGTGGGTCGAGAGGATGACGACGACATTGTCGCCGATCCCCGCCAGCAGGTTGAGGAAGCGGTTGCGCTCCTCAGGGTCGAGGCCGGCTGTGGGCTCGTCGACGATGATCAGCTCAGGGTTGCCGATCAGCGCCTGGGCGATTCCGAAGCGCTGACGCATGCCGCCCGAAAAGCCCGCGATCGACTTGTTTCGAACGCCCCAGAGGTTGGTCTGGTGAAGAAGGGTGTCGACCACGCTCTTCCGCTCGCCGCCGCTAGTGATGCCTTTCATCAGCGCGAGCTGGTCGAGCATCGAATAAGCCGAGACGCGCGGATAGACGCCGAAATCCTGCGGCAGATAGCCGAGCGTGCGGCGCAGTTGCTGGGGATCGGCGAGCACATCGATATCGCCGAACCTGATCCTTCCGGAGGTCGGCTGCTGGAGGGTCGCCACGGTCCGCAGCAAAGTCGACTTGCCCGCGCCGTTCGGGCCCAGCCGGCCATACATCCCGCGCGGGATGGACAGTGTCACATCATCGAGCGCGACCGTGCCATTGGAATAAGTGTGCGAGAGATTGGCGATTTCCAGCATTCAGTCCCCCTTGCCCCTCTGTGCGTAAGCGACGGGCACGAGAACCGCAAACGGCTGTTCGATGAATGGGCGAACGGCTGGCGGCGGCGGCCAATCAGGAGGGCCGGCATCCGACCGAGCTCGCCGAGTTCATTTGACCAGCGTCTGCAAGAGGTTAACGTGATCGTCGAGCGGCCGGGGCATGGCCGCTCGACAGGGGGTGTCTTCATGAGCAAGCTCAGCGTGCTGGCCGCGGGCGCAAGCGCGGCGGTATTGGGTGCAGCAGTTTATGCCGCGGCGCCGGCGAAAGCGCCGGGACCGATCGCGAGCTACTGGATGGATGTCGCGACGCAGAGCGGCATGGGCGCGGGCATGATGGGCGGCGCAAGGCCGAGCCCGGCAGCAATCATGGCGATGATGAACGGCGGCGGCGGACAGGCGATCCACACGCTCGACCTCCGCCTCGCATCGAAGGAGAGGCCCTCGGGAGCGCCCCAGGCCGACCATATCATCCCTCTAGGGCTCGGGATGGGGGCGAGCCTGCCGCTGCTGACGCCGATAGCCGAGCAGGCGCCGCGCGACACTTCGCCCGGAATGCCGCAGCAGTTTGAGCGGCCCCACGGCCGGATGCTGATCTACTGGGGCTGCGGCGAACATGCGGGCGTAGGTCAGCCGACGGTGATCGATTTCGCAAAAATGGCGGCGGGACAGATTCCGCCAGGCATGAAGAGTTTCATGGCGATGGCGCGCGCCCAGTCGGGGCCAATGAGCGCCCCCGGGTTCGGCCGCTGGCCGAACCAGCGCGACAGTCGGCAGGTGCCGTTCGGCGGATCGTTAGTCGGGTCGCACAAGATCCAGGCGAATTATGCGCCGCCGATCGCCTTCAGCCTCGGCTCGGGCGAGGACTTCATGCCGGCGCTCGGGCTTCGCGAAGGCGGCGGCCTGCCGTCGGGCGCGTCGCGGCTGGTGTGGCAGGCGGCGCCGACTGCGACCGGCTACGCGCTCGCCATGTACGGGAGCAATGGCAACGGCGACATGGTGATGTGGACCTCGGCGAGGTCCGCCGAGATGCCGACGATGGATTATCTCGCTCCGGGCGAGGTCAAGCGGCTGGTCGCAGCGGGAGCGGTGCTTTCGCCCACCACGAGCCAATGCATGCTTCCCGCCGAAGTCGCGGCAGCTTCGCCTGCGGGCATGGTGATGATGATCGGCTATGGGCCCGAAGCGGACTTCAGCGACAATCCCAAGGCGCCCAAATGGACCACCAAGGTGCGCTACAAGACAACCGCCTCACTGATGCGGGGGATGGGCGATGAGGGTGGCTATGCGTCGGACGAACAGCAGCCGCAGCAGCAGCCGGCGCAGCAGCAGCCGAGGAAGCGCCGCGGAATCGGCCTTGGTGACCTGCTCGGCGCGATCCCGCACTAGGCGGGCGGTTCGCTTCAGGCCGAGCGGTCGACCTGCTCGAGCAGCGGCAGGAGCTCGCGGTTCTCGCGCGTGAGGCGGTTCATCAGCGCGTCGAGGATTGCGCGCGTCTCGGCACAATAGCCCGCCCAGTCGGCGTCGATCGTCGTCGCGTTCCACTTGTTTGAATAAGCGAGGAACGCAGGCGCAAGACCGCCCATTTCGTCACGGAACATCTCCCCCGCCGCCGCAATTTCGGGGTCGCCGCTTTCGATCAGCCGCGGATAGAGAGCCCAGTCCTCGAGCTTCAGATGGCCGATCAGTGTCGACGAGAGCTTGCGACGAAGCTCGAACAATTCCGTCTGTGGCGGCGGGGCAGGACGCTCTATCACCTCGCCGAGAGCGCGGAAGAGCCGGGCGAGCTCAGCATGATCCTCCCGAAGCCTGATCAGTTCGGACATACGCAACTCCGTGATGCACCGTTTAACATCAAGTGCTTAGCGAAAGGTTGAAGGGGCGCGTCAACAGCTCCCCGACTTCCCTGCACAGAGCATTAGAGTCGCGGAACGGAACTTCGGTTCACGGTTCCGAAGCGCCCAAGTTTTATTTGTTGCCCGTCTTGCAAATGAGCTTGTTGATCTGCTCGGTGAGCTCCGTGTTCTGTTGGAGCAGGACGTTGAGCTGCTCGGTCAGCTGGACGTTCTGC
Organism: Sphingomonas sp.; assembly: GCA_013361785.1. Classification (GTDB taxonomy): domain Bacteria; phylum Pseudomonadota; class Alphaproteobacteria; order Sphingomonadales; family Sphingomonadaceae; genus Sphingomicrobium. Next base: position 1,839 of record JABFXK010000112.1, on the reverse strand, counting down.
TTGACCAGCTTGTGCATGTCATCGTTGATCTCGAGCAAAGCCTCGGCGTCCTTGTAGGTCTGCTCGAGTTGCATGTCGGATTTCGCGGACGCGACCTTTTGGCCGACCATGATGATCGACAACAGGACGAGCTGGAGGAAGGTCTGGGCGAACCAGGCGACGAGCGTCGCGGTGCCGGCCCGGATCGCGGCGGGAAGGCTGATCAACGCGAGCGCCGCGAAAGCGTAGGCGCACCACATGGTGCCGACGACATTGGTGATCTTGACCGCGAGCCGGTCGTTAAACCCGTCCGCCTCCTGCTTAGCCCTGACGAACATCTCCTTGCGCGCCTCGAGGTGCGGATGCGGGATGTGCGGGACGTGCAGGTGCGGCATGTGCGGCTTGTGAAGATCCATGGCGTGCCCCCTTTGATGCGCTTACCTCAACACGGCGCACGCATCCTGCTCCCGGAAAGGTCGGCGGTGCAAATTACTTTTCTGTCGTTATCCTCGCCGCGGATCGCAACTCGCTCCGCCTGAGCTTTCCCGTAGCGGTCTTCGGCAGCGCTTCAACGAACTCGATTTCGCGAGGGTATTTGTAGGGGGCGATCTGCGACTTCGCGTGGGTCTGGAGCTCCGCGATCAGCTCGTCCGAAGCGCGGGCGTCGGACGCCAAGACGACGAAGGCTTTCACCTTCTGCCCGCGCTCGGCGTCGGGGACTCCAACCACCGCGCATTCCGCTACGGCGGCGTGGGAAAGCAGCGCATTCTCCACTTCCGGCGCGCCGATATTGTAGCCGGAGCTGACGATCATGTCGTCGCTCCTCGCGAGGTACCAGAAATAGCCGTCGGCATCGCGCCGGTAGGTGTCGCCGGTGAGGTTCCAGCCGTTCTCGACATAGTCGCGCTGCCGCGGGACATCGAGATAGCGGCAGCCGGTCGGGCCCTTGATCGCGAGACGTCCGACGCCTTCCTGCACCGGCCGGCCGTTCGGGTCGAGCACGGCGGCGGTGTAGCCGGGCACAGCCTTTCCGGTGGCACCAGCGCGGATGTCGCGGCCGGCGGCGGAGACGAAGATGTGCATCATCTCGGTCGAGCCGATGCCGTCGGTAATCGCGATTCCGGTGCGCTCCTTCCACGCGCGCCAGGTCGCCTCGGGCAGATGCTCGCCGGCGGAAATGCAATAGCGGAGCGTCTTCAGCGCTTTGTCGAGGCCCGGGTGCGAGAGCATCGCCTTATAGGCGGTCGGTGCGGTGCCGAGGTGGGTGGCTCCGTATTTCGTAATTGCTTCGAGCAGCGCCGGCGGGCTCGCCTGTTCGAGGGTGACGCTTGCGGCGCCGAAGCGGAGGGGGAACATCGGCGTGATCCCGAGCCCGAAGGTGAAGGCCATCGGCGCGCTGGTCAGGAAGACGTCGCCGGGCTTGGGATCGACGAGATGCCTGGCGAAGGTGTCGCATGGGGCGAGCACGTCGCGGTGGAAGTGGACGCAGCCCTTGGGCACGCCGGTCGTGCCGCTGGTGAAGGCAATGATGCACGGATCGTCGCGACCGGTGTCGAGCGGCGGGAGCGGGTCGAGCGCAGCGGTTCGTGTCTCGAGCTCACCTTTGCCGTAGTCGCCGTCATATTTCACGATGTGCTTCACGTTGTGCGTCTGGTCGACGGCTTTGCGGAAGTCGCCGACGAACCGGCTGTCGACGATCGCGTGGCTGATCTGCGCTCGCTCGATCAGCGTCGCGATTTCGCCGGGGCGGAGCAAAGGCATGGTCGCAACGACCACGCCACCTGCCTTCAGGACTCCGAGCCAGGCGGCGAAGATTGTGTAGCCATTGGGCCCGCGCAGGAGCACGCGATTGCCGGGGAT
>JABFXK010000006.1 GCA_013361785.1 Sphingomonas sp. | reverse complement strand
TGATCAAATGCGAGCGCTTCGCATTGATGATGCTGTGGAGCGCCTCGACGCGCGTGCGAAGCTCGGCAGCTTCAGAATCCGACAGGCCGCCCGCTGCATAACGTTGCTCGAGCACATCGATTTCCGCGGCTTCCCTGCGCAGCTCCTTTGCCTGTCTGTGGCTGAGCTGACCGTTGCGAGCGCCCTCGCGAATGTCCTCGTAAACCCAGCGCGTCTGCGCACCCGCAGCGGGGGTGGGCGTGGCTGTCGTCAGCACGGGGGCGCGAGGCACTGGCGCGGGCGAACGATAGAATTGGGCGGCTGCAGGAGAGGACAGGAGGATAGCGGCGCCGAGCAATGAGCGGTGAATGCGCATGGGCCTTCTCCCAAGGGTCGGGGTGCTGCGAGTTATCGATGATATTCTGTACCTTCGGTGAAGGCTCGAGAGTCGCCCTTGCAGCGAAAGAGCGGAAATCAGCCCGCGCCCCACACCGGCTCGCGTTTCTCGAGGAAGGCGCCAATCCCTTCCTCGGCGTCAGCCGCAAGCATGTTCTCGACCATCACCTGCGAGGCACGTTCGTAAGCCTCGGCCAGATTCAGGCCGACCTGCGCATATACCGCTTTCTTGCCGAGCCGCACCGCGAAGGGCGATTTGCCGGCGATGGTTGCGGCAAGCTCCCCGACCGTTTCGTCCAGGGCCTCGCGCGGGACGACGCGGTTCACAAGGCCCAGTTCGAGCGCCGTCGCAGCATCGATCATCTCGCCGGTCAGCAACATTTCCATCGCTCGCTTGAGCGGCAGGTTGCGGACGAGGGCCACGGACGGAGTCGCGCAGAACAGGCCGACGTCGATGCCATTCACGCCGAAGCGTGATCGCTCGGAGGCCACCGCAAGATCGCAGGATGCGACCAGCTGACATCCGGCGGCAGTGGCTATTCCATCGACTTGGGCGATCACCGGCGTCGAATTTCCTATGATCGACTGCATCAGGCGCGAGCAGAGGGAGAAGGTGTGCTCGAAGAAACCCTTGCCGCGATCCGCGTCGCTGCGGCGCTCAGTCATTTCCTTGAGATCGTGTCCGGCCGAGAACAGCTTTCCTGACCCAGAGAGGACTATGACCCGAACCTCCTCATCGCCGCGCGCACAGTCGAGCTGCGCCTGGAGCGCTTCCATCACTTTGACCGACAATGCGTTGGCCGGCGGGTTCTGCAGCGTGAGGCGAAGGATCCCGCCGTGCAGCTCGGCACCGATTGACGCTTCGCCGGCCATTTCCGTCAGCGTCTAGACCGCGTTCAGCGCATTTGCGAAGTCGGCGATCAAATCGTCGGCGTCCTCGACGCCGATCGAGATCCGCACCAGGTTCGGAGTGATGTCGAGTTGCCTCTTGCGCTCTTCGGGGACCGACAGATGGGTCATTGCAGCGGGAGCGCTGGCGAGGGTTTCGGTGCCTCCGAGGCTAACCGCCAGATGCGCGATCGAGAGATTGTCGAGAAAGGCGAACGCCTCTTTTTCTCCGCCCTTCAGATAGAGGGAGAAGGTCGAGCCGGCGCCGGTGCAATGGCGCCGGTAGATGTCGGCCTGGCGTGAGCCCTCCTCGAGAAAGCCGAGGTAGCCGATCTTCTCGACCTTGGGATGGTCGCGCAGGAAGGCGCAGACCCTTTCGGCATTCTCGCCCGCCCTGGCCATTCTGAGCTCGAGCGTCTCGAGGCTGCGAAGCAGCATCCAGGCAGTATTCGGGTCGCAGATTCCGCCCATGACGTTGCGCATCATGCGCGCCTTGTCGATCACCGAGCGCCTTCCGACCAGCGCGCCGGCGACAAGGTCGCTGTGGCCGCCGGCATATTTGGTGAGGCTGTAGACGCTGATGTCGGCGCCCTGCTTGAGCGGCTTGGCCCACAGCGGCCCGAGGAAGGTATTGTCGATTGCGATCGGCGGCAGCTCGCCATAATCGGAGAATGCCGCCTGGCGCGCTGCGTGAACCGCCTCCACATCGACGAGGATGTTGGTCGGATTGGCCGGGCTTTCGAGATAGATCAGGGCGACGCGGCCCTTCGCTTTGGCCCGGGCCATGACCTCGTCCAGCTCCTCTCTCGAGGCGCCCGCGGGAAAGTCGATATAATTTACTCCGAACTGCGTCAGGATCTTGTCGATGATCGTCTCGCTCGCCGCATAGAGCGGACCTGAGTGGACCACGACATCGCCCGGGCGGACATGCGAGAGCAGCAATATTGCGATTGCGGTCATGCCGCTCGAGAAGGTCAGCGCATCCTCGGCTTCCTCCCAAATCTGCAGGCGGTCCTCGAGGATTTCCTGGTTGGGACCGTTGAAGCGCGAATAGACGAGGCCTTCGGCGGTGCCGCCGCCGGGTCTCTTGCCGGTGATGCCTTCGAAGAAGCGCTTACCGTCTTCGGCCTTTTCGAAGACGAAGGTGGAGGTGAGGAAGATCGGCGCTTTGAGCGATCCTTCGGACAAGGCCGGGTCGAAGCCATAGCCCATCATCAGCGTCGCCGGTTTGAGCTTGTGGTTGCCAATCGTAGTCGGGGTCTGTTTTGGAGGCCGCCGGCTCGACGGCATCGGGTCGTAAATCACTTCTTCGGCCAAAATCACATCTCCTGTTGGGCGGGCGTCTTAGACCCTTGTCGGCGCCGGCGCCAACGGCTCCGCTCAGCCGGGGATTGCGATTGCGCTGAGCTGGCGCCCGTAATCGGCTTCGCCGCAATGGCGCGAGCGGCGGTAACTGAAGAACCGGTCAGAGTCCGGAT
>JABFXK010000103.1 GCA_013361785.1 Sphingomonas sp. | reverse complement strand
GAGGCGCGGCTGCCGCAACTGACCGAGCTGCTTGCCGGCACAACTTGCCGAGCCGAAGCGGGGGAGGCCGCGCTGATCGCCGCTTCGGGCGAAGCCGATCTCGTGATCGCGGCCATCGTGGGCTGCGCCGGGCTTCGGCCGGTGATGGCTGCCGTCGACGCGGGCAAAACCGTCGCTCTCGCCAACAAGGAAGCGCTGGTCACCGCAGGGGAGCTCATGACCAGCGCGGCGCAGGCGAGCGGCGCGACCATCCTGCCCGTCGACAGCGAGCATAATGCGATTTTCCAATGTCTTGCCGGCGCTCGCATCGAAGATGTCTCAAGAATTATCCTGACGGCGAGCGGCGGTCCGTTTCGAACCGCATCGGCAGAGACGACCGCAGCGGCGACGCCCGCCCAGGCGGTCGCCCATCCGAATTGGTCGATGGGCGCCAAGATCTCGGTCGATTCGGCAACCATGATGAACAAGGGCCTCGAGCTGATAGAAGCGCGCTACCTGTTCGGCCTTCCGTCCGACCGCATCGACGTGCTGATCCATCCGCAATCGGTGGTCCATTCACTGGTCGAATTTGTGGACGGCTCGGTCCTCGCCCAGCTCGGCGCTCCCGACATGCGGATTCCGATTGCGTATGCGCTCGCCTGGCCGGAGCGGATCGAAACGCCGGCGCAGCGGCTCGACCTCGCGGCCATCTCTCGTCTCGACTTCGAAAATCCCGACCTGGATCGATTTCCAGCGCTCCGGCTCGCGCGACAGGCGCTGGAAGCCGGTGCAGCGGCGCCGGTCGCGCTCAACGCGGCGAACGAGGTTGCGGTCGCGGGATTCCTTGCAGGGCGGCTGCGTTTCCCCGATATCGCGGCGATCGTCGGCGAGGCGCTCCGGCGAGCAGATGCGCCGGCACCCCATTCGATCGACGAGGTGTTGGAGATCGATCGGGCAACGCGCTCGCGTGTTGAGGCACTGATGAAAGAGAGCTGCCACTGATGCTTCCGCAGCCGCCGCTCTGGCTGGTGCTCGTCGCCTTCGTCTGCGCGTTGGGCCCGCTCGTCTTCTTCCACGAGCTCGGCCATTATCTCGTGGCGCGTCTATTCGGCATTCCGGCGGAGACTTTCTCCATCGGCTTCGGCCATGAGCTGGTCGGCTGGACGGACCGGCAGGGCACGCGCTGGAAGATCGCATGGCTCCCGCTCGGCGGCTACGTGAAGTTCGTCGGCGACATGAGCCCGGCGAGCAATCCCGGCGATCTCGAGCAGATTCCGCCGGAACTCCGCGACCGCGCCTTTCAGGTACGTCCCGTCTGGCAGCGGTTCCTCGTCGTCCTTGCGGGTCCGCTGACCAATTTCATCCTCGCGATCGCGATCTTCGCCGCTTTCTTCACCTTCATCGGCACGCCCCAGACCAATGCCGTCGGCGCAGTGATCCGCGGCAGCGCAGCGGCGCAGGCGGGACTTCAGCCGGGCGATCGGATACTCGACGTCGCGGGGCAAAGCACGCGGACCTTCAACGACATATCCAACGTCGTCGCGATCAGGCCGAACGAAACCGTGCCGGTTACCATCGAGCGCAACCACCTTGTCAGGACCATCTCCGTCAAGCTCGGCTCGGACATGATCGAGCAGACCCCCGGGCAGAAGGTCCGGCGCGGGCTGCTCGGCATCTTTCCCACCATGCAGGTGATGGAGCCGGTGCCGGTCACCCGCGCAGTCCCCATGGCCGTCGGTTACACGTTCAGCTTCACGCGATCGATCGTCGACGGAATCGGACAGATTTTCCGTGGGCGGGTCTCGCCCAAGGAGCTTGGCGGGCCGATCAAGATCGCACAGATCGCTGGCACTGCCGCAGAGCTCGGGCCTCTGGCCTTTGTTCAGCTGCTGGCGCTGCTTTCAATTAATCTCGGATTCATCAACCTCTTGCCAGTCCCGATGCTGGATGGAGGGCACTTGTTCTTCTACGCTGTCGAGGCGGTCCGGCGCAAAGCGCCGAGCGCAAATGCGCTGGAATGGGCGTTCCGCGGCGGTCTCGCACTCCTCGTTGCATTGGTTTTGTTCGTGACCTTCAATGATCTGGGTGGCCATGGATTGTTCAAGGGGCTTCAGCGCTTGATTGGCTAGGTAGGTTCGGGCAGGGGCAATAACCGGGGCTTTGCGGCGAAGCGCGCCGTTGCACCAACTGCACAAAAGGCGGGGACGCGTGAATTCAAGGACGACGACTTTTAGCCGGCGCGCCGGCGGCCTATTTCTGGTCGGCACCGTGCTCGGCGGATCCGCCGCTCCATTGCTCGCTGCGCAGACCGCTCCGTCTCAGCAGCCTGCGACGCCGGCTCAAGCCCAAGTCGCGCCGGTGGCTGCGCCTGTCGAACGCACGATCCGCTCGGTTACCGTCCGCGGCAATCAGCGGCTGGAGCCGGAAACGATCCGCTCCTACGCCAACCTCACTCCCGGCCAGACCTACACCAGGACCACGCTCGATCAGGCGATCAAGGATCTCTACGCGACGGGGCTGTTCGCCGATGCGAATATCACCGGCACCGAGACGGGCGACCTTGTCATCAACGTCCGTGAAAACCCGGTGATCAACCGCGTCATCCTCGAAGGCAACAAGCGCCTCAAGGAGGACAAGATCCTGCCCGAGATCAAGGAAGCGCCGCGGCAGATCTTCACTCGGGCGGCCGCTCGAGCGGACGTCGACCGCATCCTCGAGCTCTATCGCCGCCAAGGCCGCTTCTCCGCGCGCGTCGAGCCCAAGATCGTCCAGCTC
>JABFXK010000209.1 GCA_013361785.1 Sphingomonas sp. | reverse complement strand
AATGATGCGGCGGCGATCCCACGGCGGGGTAGGGTGGCGAGCCGCGTGTAGACTTCCGCCTGGACGAGGTTGGCGACTTTCGCCGACGTCGTGGCCAGCACGACCTGCGCGGCCGCATCATGTTCCGCCTGGCTCAGGAGATCCGCCGCGACAAGGCAGGGGTCCGCACCCGCATCCGCGATCACCATCAGCTCGCTCGGGCCGGCGGGCATGTCGATCGCGGGTCCGCCGGGAAGGCCGGCGACTAGTCGCTTCGCTTCGGCGACCCAGGCATTGCCGGGGCCGCAGATCTTGTCGACTGCGGGGATGTCGCCGGCGCCGAACGCGAGCGCGGCAATCGCCTGCGCTCCGCCGACGGTCCAGATCCGCTCGATTCCGGACAGCTCGCCGGCAAGCGCGATAAGTTCGTCGAGACCGCCGTCGGTGCGCGGCGGAGTCACCGTCACGATCTCGCGCACGCCGGCTGCCCGAGCAGGAATGGCGAGCATCATGAGCGAGGAGAAGAGGGGCGTCTTGCCGCCGGGTACGTAAATGCCGACGCGTTCGATCGGCCGCCAGGTCTTGCGAACCGTCAGGCCGGGCGCGGTTTCCATCGCGAAGTCGGATGGCAGGCTTGCCTCGTGAAAGGCGCGAATTCGTTCCGCGGCAAATTCCACCGCGTCGATCTGGTCTTTCGGTAGTCGTGCGCGCGCCTGCTTGGCGAGCGGCCCCACTTCGACAGCGCGCGGAGCTTCGCCGTCGATACGCACGGCAATATCGACTAGGCCGCTCCATCCGCCGTCGCGGACTTCCTCGACGATCGTGCGCACTGCCGCCTGCAGCGCTTCGTCGCTGCGCTGCCGCGGGCGCGCAAGCGCCGACTGGCGCGCGGAGGCGCTCAGATCGTTCCAGACCAGCCGCTTCACAGCATCATCTTTTCAATGGGAACGACCAGGATCGCCGAAGCGCCGGCAGCCTTCAGCTTCTGGAGCGTCTCCCAGAAGACAGATTCCTGGCAGACCGCGTGCACGGCGAAATGACCGGGACGGCCGTGCAGCGGCACGATCGTCGGCGCCTCGGCGCCGGGAAGAAGGTCGGTGATGCGCTTCAATGCCTCGCTGGAGGCGTTGAGCATGATGTACTTGGATTCTTTGGTCGCGAGCACGCCTTCGATGCGGCTGAGCAGCTGTTCGGCGATGTTTGCGCGCCCTTCATCGACCGCCTTCAGCGAACGGATCAGCACCGCCTGGCTGTCGAGAACCTTCTCGACCACGCGCAGACCGTTCGCCTCCAAGGTCGCGCCGGTCGAGACTAGGTCGCAAACATAGGTCGCTATTTCGAGCCGCGGCGCAAGCTCGACCGCGCCCTTCATCTGCACGACCTCGGCCTGGATGCCTTGCTCATCGAGGAAGCGCTGCAACAGCCGTGGATATGAGGTTGCGATGCGCTGTCCGACGAGCGCCTGCGTGCCTTCGTAGTGAAGCTGCTCGGGCGCTGCGATCCGCAGGCTGCATTTCCCGAAGCCTAGCTCGGCAACGACCTCGAACGTCGGCTCGGGCTGCCCCAGCGCGAATTCCTCCAGCACGTTCTGGCCCACGATGCCAAATTCGCACACGCCATCGCTGACGAATGTCGGAATGTCGTCGTCGCGCACGAACATCAGGTCGGCAGGGAAGTTCGCCGCGCGAGCGGTCAGGCTATTTTTGCCGCTTTCGATCCGGAGGCCCGCCTCGCGCAGCAGATCGCGGCTGAGATCTGAAAGCCGGCCCGAACGCTGAAGCGCGATGTGGAGGCGCGTGCGGTCAACCGACATCGGCGGTCTCCAGCGCGTCCAACGCGTGACGGTAACCCTGAAACGGTTCCTGCCGAAGGAAGCGGCCCACACGAACGATGGTCGTCGTGCTGACGCCAGTGCCGTCGCTGATCTCGCGATACCAAAGGTCGGTACGGTCGAGCAGCCGGGCGACGTGCCAGCGCTCGGCGAGCTCCTTCAGCTCCGCTGGCGTGCAGAGGTCGCGTAGCAGTTGCCCCATCTCATCGCGGCTGTGCGGCGTCAGCAACGCGTCGCAAAGCTCGTCCGTGAGTCGGTCCACGTCCCGCGTGGGCTGGAGCATGCGCGTGACCATTCATTGTTCCATCATGCTAATACAATGAAACGCGAATAGCGGCTGACCGCGTCGAGTCAACCATCGGCCGGCGCGAATTCTTAGCGATCGCCGACCTGCTGGAGCTCCGCGACAATCAGCTGGACGATTTGCTCTGGATCGGCGCTCGAGGTGTCGATCCGGATCTCGGCCTCGGCATAAAAGGGCCGGCGCTTGTTCCAGAGTTCTCGAAGTTCTTGTTCGGACTTGCCGGAGGCGAGCGGACGCGCGCTGGACCGCGCCAGTCGAGCGAGAATCAGATCGAAAGGTGCGTCGAGCCACACCGTCCGCGCTTGTTGGATCGCCGCCTCTCGCGTCTGTTGGTCGAGGAAGGCTCCGCCGCCGATGGCAATCACCTGCGGCTCCGAGAGCAGACGGGCAATCAACTCCCGCTCGGCCTCACGGAAAACCGGCTCGCCCCGCTCGCGAAAGATCTGCGTGATGGGAATGCCGTAGGACTCTTCGATCGCAGCGTCCGTGTCTAGGAAGGGCAGATTCAATCGCTGCGCTAGCGTACGGCCCACGCGCGATTTTCCTGCCGCCATAAAGCCGAGCAGGACAATCGGCCGATCGGTTAGGCGATCAACCCTTCCGCGTGTTGCGGGCATCGAGGAGATATTGAAGCGCCAGCGTG
>JABFXK010000127.1 GCA_013361785.1 Sphingomonas sp. | reverse complement strand
GTTGCCGAAGCGCTTGCCACAACATGCCTTCGGGCCAGGTCATCTCGCGCCTCAGTGCTCGGGCGCGCACCACAGTCTCGTTCTTGTCCCGCCGTAGCGCCATTTACCCCTCCACCATCCTCCGGATGGTTCCCCTCCCCGCGAGCTGCGCTCGCAGGGAGGAATCCTCAGTCGTCGCCGTTCTCAGCCTGCTGGGCCGCCGCGTAGGTTCGTCCGCAGCTGCAGGTTTTCCGCTTCGCGGGGGGCGGCGCTGTGGCGACGAACTCGGCCGGGGAGAGCCAACCCTTGCTTCCGCCGGCGGCCTGGAACTTCTGGATGCCCTTGATCGCATATTCCTGGAACGACAGCGCTCCATTGTGGTCAAGGTCGAGCTTGTCGAAATTCCTCCGCCGCGCGGCGAGATATTCGTCCGCCTCGACCTTGCCGTCCTTGTTGCGGTCGTAGCGGCTGAAGCGCTTCTGCTCACGGCTTTGCGGAGTAGCCTCCGGGGCCTGGAGCGGCTGAGCGCCGCTTAGCATCGATGCACTGTAAGCCCGCGGTGCGGGTGCTGCAGGAAGGTCCGGCCGTTCATCGGCGCGCGACTGCCAAATGAGGAAAGCGCCGGTCAGCAGCAGGAAGCAGGAGGCAGCGCCGGCAAGAAAACGCAACATCGAGAATCTCCCTCGGATGAGGAGATTCGGCACGGCTGTTCATCTCCGGAACGGAGCGGCTCGTGTCAACTATGGTCTTGGAAGGCGCCCGCTGAAGCGGTGGCGCAGCATGGTCGCGGCGCGACCCGGAGTCCCTTCGCGCTCGAACGGCTCGCTCCGGCGGCAATCCCGTGCCGCGACCGCCGCCAGCATCGACATCGGCCGAAGCGGCCCGGGAAATCGGACGCCGGCGAGCCCTCGCGCAAAGGTCCGGGCCTGCTGGATCAGCATGGTGCGCGAATCCGCGTCGCTGCAGTGCCGCGCCGCATCGACCAGCGCCCACAATCCGCCCGCGCCTTGGATCCGCTCGTCGGCACAGTGCAACGCACGGGCTCCAAGGCCGAACAGCAAATTGCCGCGAAACCAGATCGCTTCGCTCGTCTGCACGCTCCACGGGAACGGATCGAACAGCCGCAACCATCCGCTTTCGAGCGCCGCAAGCTCCCGCCCCGTGACTCCGCGCGGGATCAGCTCGCGCGCGACCGCCTGGAGCCGCGGCTCGGCGGGGCCGGCCGCAATTTCATCCAGCTCCTCTAGCCGCTCGCGCCACCAGGCAAGACGGATTGGGCCGAGCATCGGCTCCTTGGTCGAGCGGACCACGTCGCCCATCGCGCGGTCGATCGCGAACAAAGCGGCGAGCGCTCCGCGGTCGCGTGGCGGCACATAGGTCAGCGCCAGTCCTAAATCGGCGCCGAGCACGATCTTATCTGTACGTGACGGCCTTCACCGCCTCGACAACCTCGGAGGCCTTGATCAGCGCCATTTTCTCGAGATTGGCGGCATAGGGCAGCGGGACGTCGGCATCGGTCACTCGAAGCACCGGCGCATCGAGGTCGTCGAAGCCCTCGGTCATGGCGATGGCGATGATCTCCGAACTGATCGAGCAGACCGGCCAGCCTTCCTCGACTACGACCATGCGGTTGGTCCGCTTCAGGCTCTCGAGCACCGTCGCCTTGTCGAGAGGGCGCAGGGTGCGGAGGTCGATCACCTCGGCACTGATGCCCTGCCCCATCAGCTCCTGCGCCGCTTCGAGGGCCACGCCGACGCCGATCGAATAGCTGACGATCGTCACGTCCTTGCCCGGTCGGACGATCCGGGCCTTTCCGATCGGAAGGACATAATCTTCCATCTGTGGAACGTCGAAATGCTGGCCGTAGAGCAGCTCGTTCTCGAGGAACACGACCGGGCAGCGCATCTGGCCGCCCGACATGTAGTTGGTCTTGGCAGCCGAATTGATGATGTGGTCGATCGCCTGCATCGCGAAATTGAAGGTCATGAATTCGACGATCGGACGGAGGCCGCCCATCGCCGCGCCGGTGCCGAGGCCGGCAAAGCCATATTCGGTGATCGGCGTATCGACCACGCGCTTGGCGCCGAACTCCTCGAGCAGGCCCTGTGTCACCTTATAGGCGCCCTGATATTCGGCGACCTCCTCGCCCATCACGAACACGCGCTCGTCGGCGCGCATTTCCTCGGCCATCGCATCGCGCAGCGCCTCGCGGACCGTCATGGATACGAGCGGGGTGCCTTCAGGCACTTCGGGATCGTCATGGGTCGCGGCAACATCGGCGACGAGGTCGCGCGCCGCAGTCTCGAACACGTGCGGCGTCGGCGTCGCTTCGTCCTGTTGCGAGGCAGGTTCGGGTACCGATGGCGTTTCCGTCGACGCAGGCTTGGGCTGCTCCTTCGTGTCGGACACAGGCTCGGCCGCCGGCGCGCTGACCTGCTCGCCGTCACCCGCGAGGATTGCGATCGGCTGGCCGACCTTCACGCCGTCGGTGCCTTCGGGCACCAGGATCTTCGCGATCTTGCCCTCGTCGACCGCCTCGAACTCCATCGTCGCCTTGTCGGTTTCGATCTCGGCAAGGATGTCGCCCGATTTGACGTCGTCGCCCTCCTTGACCAGCCATTTGGCGAGGGTCCCCTCCTCCATGGTAGGCGACAAAGCGGGCATCTTGAGCTCGACGGGCATCAGTAGCTCTCCACCAGCACGTCGGTGGTGAGCTCGGACGGCGGCGGCTCGGGCGCCTCTTCAGCGAATTTGGCAGCGCCGACGACGATGTCCTTGATTTCC
>JABFXK010000109.1 GCA_013361785.1 Sphingomonas sp. | reverse complement strand
TGGCGGCCGTCCTGCCGCGCCACCGGGAGCTGATCGGCAAGATCGTCGAATATGGCCTGCAGCCGGTTTGAGATCGGCGGGGGTCAACCAGCAGACTGAAAGGTGCAGATGAAACGGCGGACCTTTTGTACGCTGCTTGGCAGCAGCCTGACCGCAGCAGCGCTCCCATTCAAGACCGGCAGTGCCCGCGCTGCATCCGTGCCGCCCGGCTTCAACCGCCTCGGCCAGACCTATGCCGAATTTTGCGCGACCGGCGAACAGCAACGGCTATTTTATGCATTGCGGGGAACACAGGTCGTTTCCGAACGCCTCGATCAGGCGAGCTGGAAGGAGCCTGGCTGGGGCTGGCCGGCGGATGCGCAAATGCCGCCTGGATGGTGGAATGGCGTGCCGCTCGATGCACCCGTTCCGGGACTAAGCGGACCAGGACCGTTCCAGCCGACCTGGGAATCGCTCGACCAATATGAGTGCCCGGATTGGTACCGCGACGCCAAGTTCGGGATCTGGAACCACTGGAGCCCGCAATGCGTCCCCGAGGATGGCGACTGGTACGCGCGCAATGTCTATGTCGAGGACCAGCCGCAACATCGCTATCATCTCGAGCATTACGGTCACCCGTCCAGGTTCGGCTACAAGGACCTGTGCGCGCAATGGACGCTTCTCAATTGGCAGCCCGAGCAGCTGATGGACCTGTACAGCCGGGCAGGCGCCCGGCTGTTCATGGCCCTTGCCAACCATCACGACGGTTTCGACACCTGGAATTCAGCGCATCATCCGTGGAATGCCCAGAACCTCGGCCCTCGCCGGGACGTCATCGGCACCTGGGCAAAGCTCGCGCGGGAGCGGGGCCTCAAGTTCGGAGTGACTGTCCATCAGGCGCGCAACTGGTGGTGGTTTCAGGTCGCTCACGGCGCCGACCGGACGGGGCCCTTTGCAGGCATTCCGTACGACGGCCTGCTGACACTTGCGGACGGCAAGGGACAATGGTGGGAGGGCTTGGATCCGCAACGGCTCTATGGTCCCAAACATCCCAGCGATGCCTTGCCCGATGCGTCCTATGTGAAGAACTTCTACGACCGCACACGCGACCTCATCGATCAGCACGATCCCGACCTGCTCTATTTCGATGACTCGCTACTTCCGCTCGGATGGGCCGGAATGGCGATCGGCGCTTATTTCTACAATCATCGCCTTGCGCGCCACGGATCGGCGGACTCGGTTCTCAACATCAAGGACGTTCCGGCCAATCTGCGCAAAGCGGTCGTCGCCGATATCGAACGCGGGCTCAGCAGCGAGATTCTGCCGCACCCGTGGCAATCGGAGACCTGTATCGGCGAGTGGCATTATCAGCGCAGGCTGTTCGAGCAGCCGGGCGAATATGGAGGGTATCTGCACCCGGGGGATGCGATCCACTGGATGGCCGACACGGTCAGCAAGAACGGCACCTTCATCCTCAACATTCCGGGACGACCCGACGGAACGATCGATTCCAAGGAACAGCTTATTCTCGAAGAGATTGGCGCGTGGCTGAAGATCAATGGCGAGGCCATTTATGCCACCCGTCCGTGGAAGATTTACGGCGAGGGCCCGGTCGAGATCAAACAAGGATCGTTCCAGGGCGACAGCATCAAGAGGGTCACTGCGAAGGACATTCGCTACACGCGCAACAAGGCGGGCACGATCGTCTACGCAATCTCGCTCGGCTGGCCCGAGAGGCCGATGGAACTGCGCTCTCTCGGCACTGCCGCTTCCACCAGGCCGGGGCGGGTCGAACATGTCGAGCTCCTCGGAACGAGCAAGCGTCCAAAGTGGAATCAGACCGCTTCGGCGCTGCACGTGACCCTGCCCGATTTCCGGCCGGCGGCAGAACATGCCGCAGCGTTGAAAATATATGTGAGCTGATCGCTTGCCGGTTGAGGGGAGAATGAAGGGGATGAGGAAGGTAGCAATGTGGTTCATGGCGGCTGCGAGCCTGGTCGTCGCAACCGGCGAGGCCGGCGCGCGAGCGCCTGGTCAGCCGTCTTATCTGAACCCTTCGCTCGATCCGGCGGCACGGGCGAGCGACCTGGTGCGGCGGATGACCCTCGAGGAAAAGGCTTCGCAGCTCGTCAACCACGCGCGCGCAATTCCGCGTCTCGGGGTCCCGGCCTATGACTGGTGGAGCGAGGCGCTTCACGGGGTTCTGGCCAAGGGAACGACGGTATTTCCCGAGCCCGTCGGCCTCGCCGCCAGCTTCGATCCCGCAGCCATTCACCAGATGGCGGAGGTCATCGGTGTCGAGGGTCGGATCAAGCATGATCAGGCGATGAAGAAGGGGCACTCGACCACCTTCGAAGGGCTCGATTTCTGGGCGCCGAACATCAACATCTTCCGGGATCCGCGCTGGGGCCGCGGCCAGGAGACTTATGGCGAGGATCCGTTCCTCACGGGCCGGATGGCCGTCGCTTACGTCACCGGACTGCAAGGGACCGATCCGCATTATTATCGCGCGATTTCCACACCCAAACATTATGCTGTGCACAGCGGACCCGAGCCGACGCGCCATTTCGCCGACGTGGATGTCAGCAAGCATGATATCGAGGACACTTACCTCCCGGCGTTCCGCGCAGCGGTGACCGAAGGCCACGCCGGCTCGGTCATGTGCGCCTACAATAGCGTGAACGGCGAACCGGCCTGCGCCACCCAGTTCCTGCTTCAGCACCCATTGCGCGACGCATGGAAGTTCGGCGGCTACGTCGTTTCCGATTGCAGCGCGGTGCGCGACATTTTCGAAGGCCACCGTTT
>JABFXK010000160.1 GCA_013361785.1 Sphingomonas sp. | reverse complement strand
CTACTGCAATGCTGTTTCTACGTCAAGTATATAGTTGCCTGGACGTCGCTCGGCGAGGCGGAGGTAGCGCTCGCCCTGGAGCGCCTCGAGCGCGCGCAGGAGCACGGTCTCGCCGCCGGCTTTGTCCCTCAGCTTCAGGAAGGCGTCGAGTGCGACGAGCGTCTGCGCGCCAATCCGGCCGTCGGGCACGAGATCGGGATAATCCCTTGCGTTGCGATTGAGCGCCGTGAGCGCGCGCTGGAGGAAAGTGATTGCGACCGCCGGGCCCATGTTGGCGCCGGTGTCGAACAGCTCGGCCGCGATGCGCGGACTGCGGGTGGCTATCTCATCGAGGCGTGGGCGGAGCCAGTAGAGCCTTTTGTAGATTTCCGCAGCTTCCGCGCGCGGCAACTCGCGCATCGGGCCGCAATAGCCGTTCGCCCGCGCAACCGCCTGCGTAATCCCGAAGCAGCTGGGGCCGCCCTTGTCGGCGGGATTGTCGACATAGCCGCCCTCCCGCTCCATCAGCGCTTCGACCAGCGCGTCCACGTCAATCGCTTCATCCACCGCAACCTCCTTCCGAGTCGCCGATGAATAACCAAATGGGTGTGTTGTAGGAAAGTCGTTTGTTCCACATGTGATGCGTGACGGCGTTGGCCGTACCCGCTAAACCGGCTGCATGACGAACCGACTCCTGTATGCGTTGGGCGCCGCCGCGCTCGTGCTTTCCGCCCCCGCCTCGGCTGCGCTCAGCCGGCCCGAGCAGATCATGGTCCGCACGGTCGATGCCGAGCAGCAGCGGACTCTCGCGATGCTCGAGCGCTGGGTGAACCAGAACAGCGGCACCATGAACATGGCGGGCGTCGAGGCCGTTCGCGACATGGTCGTCCCTGAATTCAGGGAGCTCGGCTTCACCACCCAGTGGATCGACATGAGCGCGGTCGGCCGAGCCGGGCACCTCGTTGCGCGCCACGTCGGCAGCCGCCGCGGCAGGAGGCTGCTTCTGATCGGCCATCTCGACACGGTGTTCGAGCCCGATTCACCGTTCCAGCGCTGGGTTCGCGATGGCGACCATGCCAAGGGCCCGGGGTCAGGCGACGACAAGGGCGGCGATGCAGTGATCATCGCGGCACTTCGGGCGATGAAGGCCGCGGGGACGCTCAAGAATGCGAACATCACCGTTTTCCTGACCGGCGACGAGGAAGATGCGGGGCGGCCGCTCGCCATCTCCCGCCGCGACCTCGTCGCCGAAGGCAAGCGTGCAGACGTCGCGCTCGATTTCGAGGACCTCGCGGTCGAGGACGGTCCGAACGGGCCGATGGACATGGGTTCGACTGCCCGGCGAAGCGCGGGCGACTGGACGCTCACTGTTACCGGACATGCGGCGCATTCGGCGGGCGTCGGCGCCGGCGACTATGGTGCGATCTACGACCTCGCGCGGATCATCGACCAGTTCCGGCGCGAGCTTCCGGAGGACAAGCTGACCTACAATGTCGGCC
This sequence comes from Sphingomonas sp., assembly GCA_013361785.1. Lineage (GTDB taxonomy): Bacteria > Pseudomonadota > Alphaproteobacteria > Sphingomonadales > Sphingomonadaceae > Sphingomicrobium. Next base: position 9,067 of record JABFXK010000160.1, on the reverse strand, counting down.
TCATCGGCGGAGGCCAGACGGCCAAGCTCGATCCCGGAATGATCCGTCTCGAAGCGACGGGCAAGACCAACATCATCGCGGCGACGGCCGTGGCGCGTGGCGACCTCCGCGCGATCAGCCAGGACCAGATCGACCGCGTCGAAGCGAAGATGCGCGCGATCGTCGCCCAGCCGCTCGCCGGAGCCCATGCCGAGATCGTCTTCGACCCGGACATCTATCCGCCAATGGCGCCGACCGAGGGCAATCGCGCCATTCTTGCTGCGCTGAATGGCGTCAACCGCGACATGCGACTCGCGGAGATGGGCGAGCTCGACGCGTCGAAGCGCGGCGCCGGGGATATCAGCTTCGTCGCCTCCGAAGTCAGCGGCCTCGCCGGCATGGGCCCCGAAAGCGACGGCTCCCACACGGCGTCGGAGACGGTCGACATTCCCTCGATCTTCAAGCAGGCGAAGCGTTCGGCGATCCTGATGAGCCGGCTTGCCGCCCAGCACCGCTAGCCGGCGGCGGCGCCTTCCTTACTCTTCGTATGAAACCGAAGCGCTGTCCGCGGGTTGTGCGTATCGCGAGGGTGTATCCGCGCGCAATCGGGCAACGGAGTGAAGCGTTTTGGAGGGGGTCCTGGACGACGTCAAAGACTTGAAAGCCGACCCCTTCAAGCTGCTCGTGCAGTCGATCGTCGATTATGCGATCTACATGCTCGACCGGAACGGGTTTGTGACCAGCTGGAACGCGGGTGCGGAGCGGATCAAAGGTTTCCAGACCGAAGAGATCGTCGGCAAGCATTTCTCGACCTTTTACACCGAGGAAGATCGCGCCGCGGGCCTGCCGAAAAAGGTTCTCGATACCGCGCGCAAGGATGGCAAATACCTTGGCGAGGGATGGCGCGTTCGAAAGGACGGCTCGCGCTTCTGGGCGAGCGTCGTCGTCGACCGGATCAACGACGGCAAGGGCAAGCTGATCGGCTTTGCCAAGATCACGCGAGACATGACCGAGCAGCGCGAAGCCCAGCAGGCGCTGCTGCAGGCCGAACGGGGATTCAGGCTGCTCGTCCAGGGCGTGACCGATTACGCGATCTTCATGCTCGACCCGAAAGGCCGCGTCGCCAACTGGAATGCGGGTGCACAGCGGATCAAGGGCTACACGCCCGAGGAGATCGTCGGCGAGCATTTCAGCCGCTTCTACACACCCGAGGATCGCGAGGCGGGCGTGCCTGAGCGGGCACTGGAGACCGCACGGAAAGTCGGCCGCTACGAAGCCGAGGGGTGGCGCGTGCGCAAGGACGGCAGCCGCTTCTGGGCGAGCGTCGTCCTCGACGCGATCAAGGACGACGACGGCAAGCTGATCGGCTTCGCCAAAATCACCCGCGACATGACCGAGAAGCGCGAGGCCCAGCTCCGTCTCGATGAGAGCCGCGAACAATTATTCCGTTCGCAGAAGATGGAGGCGCTCGGTCAGCTGACCGGCGGGCTGGCGCATGATTTCAACAATCTGCTGACAGCCATCCTCGGCGCGTGCGAGCTCGCGCTCAGGAATCTGGGCGATTCCGAGAAAGTCACGCGAATGCTCGACGGTGTTCGCGGATCGGCGCAACGCGGCGCCAGCCTCACAAAGCAGCTGCTCGCCTTCGCCCGCGCGCAGCCGCTCGAAATCAAGCAGGTCGACCTCAAGCAATTCTTCGGCGACGTGACGACGCTCGTGCGCCCGTCGCTGCGCAGCGACATCGAGGTGGTGACGGAGATTTCCGACCAGCTCTGGCCGATCGACGCCGACGCCGGCGCGCTCGAGCTCGCGCTGCTCAATCTGGCGTTCAATGCGCGCGATGCGATGAAGCATGGCGGGACGCTCAAGATCAGCGCGCACAATGAGATGCTCGAAGGCAAGCCCGAGGGACTTCGCGGCGAGCATGTCGTGGTGCGCGTGTCCGACACCGGATCGGGCATGCCGCGCGAAGTCATGGAGCGGGTGTTCGAGCCGTTCTTCACCACCAAGACCTTCGGTGAAGGCACAGGCCTCGGGCTCAGCCAGGTCTTCGGCTTCGCCAAGCAGCTCGGCGGCGCGGTCGAGGTCGAATCCGAGGTCGACAAGGGTTCGACCTTTACCCTGTACCTGCCTGCAAGCCGCGGCTCCGAAACCGGACAGATGCGGATGAACGGAATGAAACCGCGCGGGCGCGTTCTGATCGTCGAGGATGACACGTTCGTCGCCGAGCTTGCCGCCGACATGCTCTCCGAGCTCGGCTTCGAAAGCGCGGTCGCTCATAGCGCCAAGGAAGCGCTCGATCGGCTCGCCGCGGGCGACAAGCCGCAGCTGGTGTTCTCCGATGTTGTGATGCCCGGCGGGCTGACGGGCATCGAGCTTGCCCGCAAGCTTCGCGAGCGCTTCCCCGAGCTGCCAATCCTGCTGACCACCGGCTACAGTGAACAGGTTGCCGCGAGTCACGGCTTCCCCGTCCTTCAGAAACCCTATGAGCTCGACGCCCTGGCCGACGCCCTCGGCAATCTGCTCAAGCAGGATATCACCGCCCACTGAGCCGCCTCAGCGGCCGATATTGACAGTGCGGGCGATTGCGAGCCTCATCCGCGCTGCCGCGTTCCAATCCGCGGCGTGCCGGGGGAATGGCAATGGCTACAACTGCCCGCGGGCGAACGCCCGCTCATCTGTGGATCGTTGGAATCCTGTCGCTGCTGTGGGGCTGCATGGGCGCCTACGACTATCTTATGACGCGAATGCACAACATGGCGTATCTCGCAAAATCGATGCCCGGCGTGGACCCGAATATCGGCCTCGCCTGGATCGAAGGCATGCCGATGTACGCGCAGATCGGCTGGGGCCTTGGAGTCTGGGGCGGGCTGCTGGGTGCGCTCCTGCTGCTGATTCGGAGCCGCTATGCAGTGTGGGCCTATGCCGCTTCAATGTTCGGCATCGTGCTCAGCCTTGGCTACCAGCTCGCGCTGGCGCCGCCGCTGCCTGGCGCGGACAGCGCGATGTACAGGATCTTTCCGATCGTGATCATCGTCATCGGCCTCTGCGTGCTCTGGTATTCGTGGAGCATGGAAAAAAGAGGCGTGCTTCGCTGATCGACTAACGCGCGGGCTCAGCCGCGCCGTCCGCCGAAGCGCGTCCTCTGCTGCTTGCCGAAGCGGCCTTTGCGGGTGCCGGGCCGGCCCTCCGTAGAGTGGCCGAGCTGGCGCGGCGCAACGCGCTGGTCGTGGGGAATCCCGAGGTCGTCTTCCTCGAGGCGGCGGATCTCGTCGCGAAGGCGCGCGGCCTCCTCGAACTCGAGGTCAGCGGCGGCCTTGCGCATCCGCTCCTCGAGATCGGCGAGATAGGCTTTGAGATTGTGCCCGACGAGATGCGGTCGCTCCTCGTCGCCGGTGTCGACCACCACGCCGTCACGCTGAGTGACGTCGGCGAGCAGGTCGTGGATCTGACGCTTGATGCTCTCTGGCGTGATCCCGTGCTCGCGGTTGTACTCTAGCAGCTTCTCGCGCCGCCGACCGGTCTCGGCGAGCGCCCGCTCGATTGAGCCGGTAATCGTATCGGCGTAGAGGATCACCCGCCCCTCGACGTTGCGCGCGGCGCGGCCGATGGTCTGGATCAGCGAGGTTTCGGACCTCAGGAAGCCCTCCTTGTCCGCGTCAAGAATCGCGACCAATCCGCATTCGGGAATATCCAGACCCTCGCGCAGCAGGTTGATCCCGACGAGGACGTCGTAGACTCCGAGCCTGAGCTCGCGGATGAGCTCGATGCGCTCCAGTGTCTCGACGTCCGAGTGCATGTAGCGGACCTTGAGCCCCGCCTCGTGGAGATATTCCGTGAGGTCTTCGGCCATGCGCTTGGTCAGCGTCGTGACGAGCGTCCGGTATCCCTTGCGCGCCGTCTCCTTCGCTTCGTGGACGAGATCGTCCACCTGGTCCTCGACGGGCTTGATCGTGACCGGCGGGTCGATGAGGCCGGTCGGGCGGATCACCTGCTCGGAGAAGACGCCGCCGGTCTCGTTCATCTCCCATGGGCCGGGAGTCGCCGAGACGAAGGTCGTCTGCGGGCGCATCGCGTCCCATTCGTTGAAGCGCAGCGGGCGGTTGTCGATGCAGCTCGGAAGCCGGAAGCCATATTCCGCGAGCGTGATCTTCCGCCGATGGTCGCCGCGCGCCATCGCCCCGATCTGCGGCACCGTCTGGTGGCTTTCATCGATAAACAGCAGGGCGTTGTCCGGAAGATATTCGAACAGGGTCGGCGGCGGCTCGCCTGGAAGGCGGCCAGTGAGGAAGCGCGAATAATTCTCGATCCCCGCGCACGAGCCGGTCGCCGCGATCATCTCAAGGTCGAAATTGGTCCGCTGCTCGAGCCTTTGCGCCTCCAGCAGCCGCCCCTCCGCGGTCAGCTCCTTCAATCGCTCGGCGAGCTCGTGCTTGATCGCCTCCATCGCCTGCTTGAGCGTCGGCCCGGGCGTTACATAGTGCGAATTCGCATAGACCTTGATGCTGTCGAGGCTGGCGATCGTCTTGCCGGTCAGCGGATCGAACTCGCTGATGTCCTCAATCTCGTCGCCGAAGAAGCTCACCCGCCACGCCATGTCCTCATAATGCGACGGGAAGATCTCGAGGCTGTCGCCGCGAACGCGGAAGCTTCCACGGACGAAATTGGCGTCGTTCCGGCGATACTGGAGCGCGACCAGCTTGCGGATAACCTCGCGCTGGTCCTCGGCGCTGCCTTTCTTCAGGCTGAAGGTCATCGCTGAAGAGGCAGGAGACCGAGGCGACGATGATCACGTCGTCGCGCTCGAGCAGCGACCGCGTCGCCGAGTGGCGCATCCGGTCGATCGCCTCGTTCACGCTCGATTCCTTCTCGATATAGGTGTCGGTGCGCGGAACGTACGCCTCGGGCTGATAGTAATCGTAGTAGGAAACGAAATACTCGACGGCGTTTTCCGGGAAGAAGCTCTTGAACTCGCCGTAGAGCTGGGCGGCGAGGATCTTGTTGGGAGCGATCACCAGCGCCGGCCGCTGCAGAGTCTCGATGACCTTGGCCATGGTGAACGTCTTGCCAGAGCCGGTGACGCCCAGCAGAACTTGGCTCTTCTCCCCCTCCTCGGCGGCTTCGACGAGTTCCTTGATCGCCTGCGGCTGGTCACCCGCGGGCTGATAATCCGCGACCAGCTAGAACTTCTTGCCGCCCTCAGCCTTGTCCGGGCGTGCGGGCTTGTGCGGCACGAAGGTTTCGGCCGCCTCGGGCTCCGCAAGGCTGGTTCGTATCTGGATCGGCATCAGAGCCGATATGGGCGCTCTTTCCCCTCCCCGAAAGAGCGGAGAAATTGCGCTGTTCAGTCGTCACGAACGCTCGCGGCGCGGAGCCGGTGCTCCGGCCGCGAGTGCGATCGGGCTTAGAGCCTTAGCCGCGTTCGCCGGCGTGGGCCGGTGGAGGCGGGGGCGGCGGCGGGGGCGGCGGCGGAGGCGGCGGGGCCGGACACGCTGTGCCCGCCGGAACAGTGGTGCCGTTCGGACAGACGACGGGCGGCGGCGGCGGAGGCAGCGGACAGGGCGTCCCTACGGCAACCTGGGTCCCGTCGGGGCAGGTCTGCATCGGCGGCGGCGTGGTCGCGCAGCCCGCGACTGCGACCGTCGATGCGATGACAAGCGCAATCCGTCTCATTTTCATCTCCTCTCGATCCAACGCAGGCGGCAACGCGATCGTTGCGGCAACGTTCCTTCAGCTGTCGTTGATCGCTACCCGGCGAAGACGCAAACCCGCCGCTGGCGCGTGCCCAACGGCAGTTTTATGGTGCGATTCTCGAAAGAGAGGGGGCCATCATGAAATATGCCGCGTACGCGATTGCGTCCGTCCTTTGCCTGACCGGCTGCAACAAGGGGCCGCAGGTTAATCTCAAGAACGCAAGCCAGAGCCAAGTGGCCGAGGCGGTCAAGCAGTCCGGAGTGATGAGCACAGATTCGATGGTCCAGCCGGGACTGTGGGAATCGAAGGTCACCGTCCAGGAGATGAACATCCCGGGCATGCCGGCGCAATACGCGGACAAGATGAAGCAGAGCATCGCCGAACACCGCAACGAGGCGAGCAGGCACTGCATCAAGCCCGAGGACGTCAAGAAGCCGAAGGAGGATTTCTTCGGCGCCGACAAGTCGTGCAAATATGATCATTTCACGATGGGCGGCGGCAAGATCGACGTGGCCATGGTCTGCCACGAGGAAGAGACCACCCAGAATATGAACATCAGCGGCAGCTACACGCCGACCAGCTACTCCATAGACACGTCGATGGCCGGAACAGGCGGACAGCAGCAGGGCATGTCGATGAAGATGCACGTCGACGCGAGCCGTGTCGGAGAATGCACCGGGAAGGACGACTGATCGCAACCGACGATGGCGCGTTAGCGCCTGACGATGGCTGTTTCCGTCCTCCTCAACCGTGACGGCGGTGCGCTCGCCGCCGACCCGACGCTCGGCGACCGCGTCGGCGAAGCGTTGAAGTCGGCGGGGCTTGATGTCGATGTCGAGCTGCTCTCGGGCGGCGATTGCGCGGTGCGCTGCCGCGCCATCGCCGAGCGCAAGGATCCGTTGCTGATCGTCGGCGGCGGCGACGGGACCATCAGCGCCGCCGCCTCCGCGCTCGCCGGGACGGACACGCTCCTCGGCATCCTTCCGCTCGGAACGCTCAATCATTTCGCGCGTGACCTCGGCATTCCGACCGACCTCGATAAAGCCGCGAAGCTGATCGCGAGCGGCAATGATCGTCGGGTCGACATCGGTGAGATGAACAAACGCGTATTCATCAACAACAGCGCGATCGGCCTCTATCCGCTGATGGTCATCGACCGCGACGTCCAGCGAAAGCGGCTTGGCCGGAGCAAGCGGCTGGCAATGATCGTCGCTTCGCTGCGCACACTCGTCCGGTTCAACCATCATCGGTTGACGCTTACGGTGAACAAGGAGCGTACCGGCCGCGTCGACACGCCGCTGCTGTTCGTCGGCAACAACGAATACCGCATCGACATCGCCGCTCCAGGCCAGCGCGAGCGGCTCGACGGCGGCGAGCTCTGCGTCTTCGTCATGCGCAAGAAGACGCGCCGCAGCATGATCGCGGCGAGCATCCGCGCGTTCTTCGGCCGAAGCCGGCCTGACGACATGGTTCGGCTGGAGCAGGTGGAGCAGCTCAGCGTCTCCGCGCCGCGCTCGGAGCTTGCCGTATCGCTCGACGGAGAGGTGCTTCGCGCCGAGCCGCCGCTCGTCTATAAGGTCCGCAAGAAAGCGTTACACGTGATCGCTCCTTGAGCGGGGAGGCTGCTTTTGGCGACACAGGCTCAGGCACGCAGATCCGACCGCAACCGCGCGCGTGCGCTTGGCGTTGCCGGCATCGCCATCATTCTGCTGAGCGCCGGCGCGGTGTTGCTTCCGGCCGGTAAGAGAATTTCAGCCGACATGATCGGTGGACTTCTCATCGCCGCGGGGCTGATCGAGGCGGTTGCCGGATCGCTTCGACGCGAGGTTCGGCCCTTCGCGATGACCGCGGGCGGAGTCACCGCGCTCGCCGGCCTGATCTTCGTGATCAACCAGGAGAGCCACTTCTTTCCCACCGTTATCCTCGTCATTGCCTGGCTGCTCGTCCGGAGCGTGGTTCTCGGTGCCGCAGGCCTCGAATTGCGCGGATCCGTGCGTGTCTGGACGGCGCTTTCGGCGGGCATGGATTTCCTGCTTGCGGCACTCCTCATCGCGGGACTGTCAATCTCGACCCTGGTGATCAGTCTCTTCGGCCCGACGCCGTGGCTGATCGCGAGCTTCGCGTGGTTCGTAGCCGCGAGTTTCGTGGTCAACGGGCTGCTCCTACTCGAGGTCGCAAGTTGCGAGCGAGAGTCCAGGTCGACTTAGCCCTCAGCTGATGGTGGACGACTGCCGCCGGGCCGCTTATCGGCCCCAGCCGTGACCACCATCGCAATGCTTACCGCGGGCGGCCTCGCGCCCTGCCTTTCCTCAGCCGTTGGCGGGTTGATCGAACGCTACACAGAGGTCGCGCCCGACGCTCGGATGATCGCCTATCTCAATGGTTATGCCGGCCTTCTCACCGGCACGTCGGCCGAAGTCACTCCGGAGGTTCGGGCGAACGCGCACCTTCTCCACGCGTTCGGCGGAACGCCGATCGGCAACAGCCGGGTCAAGCTCACCAACGTCAAGGATTGCGTAAAGCGCGGCCTCGTCAAGGAGGGGCAGGACCCGCTGCAGGTCGCCGCCGAGCAGCTGCGGCGCGACGGCGTCGACATCCTCCACACGATCGGGGGAGACGACACCAACGGCACCGCGGCCGACCTTGCCGCTTTTCTTCGTACCAACGGCTACGAGCTGACGGTGGTCGGTCTGCCCAAGACGATCGACAATGACGTGGTGCCGATCCAGCAGTCGCTCGGCGCCTGGACCGCGGCCGAGCAGGGCGCCCTGTTCGCCCGAAACATCATCGCCGAACATTCGACCAGCCCGCGCATGCTCGTCGTTCACGAGGTGATGGGGCGGAACTGCGGCTGGCTCACCGCGGCTACCGCGCTCGAGCACCACCACTGGGTGAAGTACGCGCGCTTCGCCGAGTGGCTCGACAACAAAGCCGCGCGCTGGGACGTCCACGGCGTATTCGTCCCCGAGCGTCCGTTCGACATCGCGGAGGAAGCCAAAAGGCTACGCGGAATCATGGACCGCGAGGACAGCGTCAACCTGTTCATCTCCGAAGGCGCCGGAGTCAGCGAAATCGTTGCCTCTATGGAAGCGGCCGGCGAAGAAGTGCCGCGCGACGCGTTCGGCCACGTCCACCTCGACAAGATCAATCCCGGCCAGTGGTTCGCCAAGCAGTTCGCGGCAGAGCTGGGCGCAGACAAGGTGCTGGTCCAGAAGAGCGGCTATTTCTCGCGCTCGGCAGCCGCGAATGCCGCCGACCTCGAGCTGATCCGGCAGTGCACGGACTATGCGGTCGACGCGGCGCTTCGCGGCGAATCCGGCGTTGTCGGCCAGGACGAGGAGCGAGGCGGCGAGCTCCGCGTGATCGAATTCGAGCGAATCGCAGGCGGCAAGAA
>JABFXK010000009.1 GCA_013361785.1 Sphingomonas sp. | reverse complement strand
ACCAACCGATGCTCGACGCGATGATTGCTAACGGCTGGCGCACGGGCTTCGGTGACGAGTGGCTCCGGCTCGGAGCGACGATGGAGCACATCGTCGACGGCAGCTTCTCGGAGCGCACCATGTCGATCCGCGCCGGATACCCGAATCGCCGCGACTATCACGGCAATGTCACGACCACGCAGAAGGACCTCGACTCCTGGGTTGAGCGCGTCTGGCGTGCGGGCATCCAGCCCAACTGCCACGTCAACGGCGACGTCGCGATCGGGATGTATTTGAGCTCGCTCGAGCGGGCGCAGAAGCTGTTCCCGCGGCGCGACGTGCGGCCGAAGTTCACGCATGCGACGCTCGCTTATCCAGATCTCATCGCGCGGATGAAGGCGCTGGACGCGGTGCCGGCCTGCTTCACCAGCTATGCCTATTACAATCCCGACAAGTTCAAATTCTACGGCGAGGCGCTGATGGAGCATATGATGCCGTATCGTTCGTACCTCGACGCGGGGATCAAGGTTGCCGGCGGGTGCGACTTCCCGCCGGGGCCATTCTCGCCGCTGATGGGCATCCAGGGCATGGTCACGCGCACCGGCTGGAATGGCGAGACGTGGGGCGCCAACCAGCGGATCAGCGTCGACGACGCGCTTCGCGTCTATACGTGGAACGGCGCGTACAATTCGCACGAGGAGCATTTGAAGGGCTCGATCGCGCCGGGGAAGCTGGCGGATTTCGTGGTCCTTTCCGACGATCCGCATGCTGTCCCGCCGAACAAGATCAAGGACATCAAGATCGTCCGCACGGTGGCGGGCGGGCGCGCCACCTACACCGCCTGAGGCCTGCGCAGCGGAACATGGGCAGCGCGCCCGGCGTTTGAAAATTCATCTCCGACAGCTTTTGCCGTCTTTGCGGCTCAATTAACGGGCAGCATTGTTCGCCCGGAGGCACTTGGGATGGGGAACGGCTTCGACACTTTCTTCATGGGCGGCTTCGAATGCTCGTCGCACCGGCGGCGGGACGGCGTTCGGCTCGACCTGATCAGAGCGACCGCGCACGACAAGCATGCGATGCGTGACTACCGGCAGCTGAAGGAGCTGGGGTTCGGCACGGTCCGGGACGGCCTTCGCTGGCACCTGGTCGGCAAGAATCCCGGCAAATATGACTGGTCGAGCTGGATGCCCATGCTCGAAGCGGCCGAGGAGGTCGGGATGCAGGTCATATGGGATCTGTTCCATTACGGCTGCCCCGACTGCATCGATCAGGGCGCCGCCGATTTTCCCGAGCGCTTCACCGAATTCGCCTTGGCCGCGCTCGAAGTGCAGCAGTCGGTCAGCGGACGGCCGCCACTCGTTTGCCCGCTCAATGAGATCAACTTCCTCGCCTGGGCGGTGGACGACGGCTATTTCCCGCCGGTGGGCCCGGGCGGCCAGGGATGGATGAAGGATCAGCTGGTCAAAACGGCCATCGGCGCGGCTCGAGCAATCAAGGAGCACTGGCCGCAGTCGACGATCATCTGGGCCGAACCGCTGATCCACATCGCTCCGCATGATCATCGGCGGCAGACGATCGCAGGCGCGAAGCGCAACCTCCAAGGCATGTACGAAGCCTATGACTGGATCATGGGCCTCGGGCGGCCGGAGCTGGGCGGTAACCCGTCGCTGGTGGATGTAGTCGGCTGGAATTTCTATCCTCATAACCAATGGTATTGGAGGGGCCCGACGATCCCGATGGGCCATCATGAATATCGGCCGCTCGCCGATATGCTGGTCGAAATGGCGGACCGATATCGGAAGCCTATGTTCCTTTCCGAGACTGGTGCGGAAGGCACCGGCAAGGCTTCATGGCTGCACTATGTGTGCGGCGAGGTGCGCGAAGCCATGGCGTGCGGCGTCGATATGCGCGGCATCTGCTGGTACCCGATCACGGCCTATCCGGGCTGGGACAATTCGCGTCACGCCGAGACCGGGCTGCTGTCGAGCGTGGTTGCCGACGGAAGCCGCCATGTCGATGAAAAGCTGCTCGCCGAGTTCGATCGCCAGCGCGACCACTTTGCGGAGATGCTGGACAAGAAGAGACGTCCGCGCGCGGTGGCCGGCGGACAAACTAGGTAATCGGCGCCGGTTGCGGGTCGTCGGACGGGGTGCCGACGTGCGGCCAGCCGTCCTTCCATTCGATCCGGTCGATGAGCAGGATCCGGCGGCTGTTGATCTCGTCTTCCTGCGTCTGGCGCGGCTTATTCACGTCGATCGCGTGATAGACGATCCAGTCCTGCCCGGCCTTGTCGAGCGCTAGTGAATTATGGCCCGGCGCGAGCCACCGCTCGCTCTTGAACAGCATCAGGCTGTGGGGAACGCCCTTGGCCTGCTCCAGCGTCTCGAACGGGCCCGTGGCGCTCTTCGAGCGGGCGACCATGACTCCGTAATGGGCGTCGGGGCCGCAGCAATTGTCGCCGGAATAGAAGAGATAATAATATTCATCGTGTCGCAGCAGCCATGAGGCTTCGACGAGCCTCGGGAAGGCGCCCTGTTTTCCGTTCGGCCAGATCAATTCGATCGGCGCGGTGCCAGGAACGAACGACATCCGATCCTCGGCAAGCTCCTGCACCCGGATCGGCTGGAACCCCGACCCCCAGTAGAGCAGGCGCTTGCCCGTGACCGGGTCGTCGTACGCCATCGGGTCGATATATTCGAAGCCTTCGCCCTGAAGCAGCGGCTTGCCCATATCGACGAACGGTCCGCCCGGCGATTTCGAGGTGGCGACGGCGAGGCCGTGTCCGCGCTCGTGGTGGTGATATACGTCGGGCGTCGCCGAATAATACATGAAATATGTC
>JABFXK010000033.1 GCA_013361785.1 Sphingomonas sp. | reverse complement strand
CAGGTCGACGGGATCATCCGTGCCCGCCTCTTCACCGAAGGCGATTATGTCCGCGCGGGCCAGCCCCTCTATCGAATCGACCCGGCGACCTACGGGGCGCGCGTCGCCAGTGCCCGCGCAGCGCTTGCCAGGGCCAGAGCTTCGACGGTCGGAGCGGAAGGCCAGGTGCGCCGCTACGCCGAGCTGGTGAAACGCAACTTCGTATCGCGCCAGCTGTATGACAACGCCGTGTCTGCAGCCGGAGAGGCGCGCGCAGACGTCCAGGCACAGGCCGCGGCGCTTCGTTCCGCCGAGATCGATCTTGAGCGCACGGTGATTCGCGCTCCAATTTCGGGGCGCATCGGCCGATCGCTCTATACGACCGGAGCGCTCGTCCAGGCGGGCCAGCAAAATGCGCTCACAACGATCCAGCGGCTCGATCCGATCTACGTCGATATCCAGCAGTCGAGCGCTGATTTGTTGAAACTGCGCGAGCAAATGCTCGCTGGGGAGGTCGCAAGTAATCATGGCGCGCAAGTTCGCCTTCAGCTCGAATCCGGGTCGATATACCCCGAAGTCGGCTCCTTGAGCTTCGCGGACGTCACGGTCGACCCGGCCACCGGGTCGCAGACGATCCGCGCATTGTTCCCCAACCCTCAGCATATACTCCTGCCCGGAATGTTCGTCCGCGGCCAGCTGAGCCAGGGCGTCCAGGCGCGCGGCATTCTCGTACCGCAGCGTGCCGTCAGCCGCGACGAGCGCGGCCGCCCGACCGTGATGGTTGTCGGTAAGAACAACTTGGCTGAGCTGCGGGTGATTGAGGCCGATCGCACAGTGGGTACGAGCTGGCTGGTCACCGGCGGATTGAAGCCCGGCGACAGACTGATCGTCGACGCCGGCCCGCTGCTCCGGCCCGGTGTTCCGGTGAAGCCGCAGCTCTCGCGCGGAAACTGAGGCGCTGATGTCGCGCTACTTCATCGATCGCCCGATCTTCGCCTGGGTGCTCGCCATCCTGACGATGCTGTTCGGGCTGATTGCAGTGCGCTCGCTCCCGATCGCTCAATTCCCGGCGCTTGCGCCACCGCAGATCAGCGTCTCGGCCGTTTATCCCGGCGCCGACGCGACAACGCTGGACAAGACCACTACGCAGATTATCGAGCAGCAGCTCCAGGGCATCGATCATCTGCGCTATTTTTCGTCGCAATCCTCCTCGTCCGGGCAGGTAACCGTCACACTGACGTTCGAGCAGGGCACCAATCCCGACACCGCACAGGTTCAGGTCAACAACAAGGTTCAGGCGGCGCTTCCGCTCCTTCCGCAGGAGGTGCAGCGCCAAGGCGTCCGTGTCGAGAAATCCTCGGCCAATTTCGCGCTCGTTCCAGGCCTCTATTCGGCCGACGGATCGCATGACCAGAACGACCTCGCCGACATGATGGCGTCCAAAATCCAGGAGCCGATCGCCCGCATCAACGGCGTCGGCGGCTTCCAGCTGTTCGGCTCGCAATATGCGATGCGGATCTGGGTCGATCCGATGAAGCTCAACAGCTATCAGTTGACCATGGCCGACGTGACTTCGGCCGTGCAGGCGCAGAACGCGCAAGTATCGGCCGGCCAGATCGGCAACCTGCCTGCGCCCAAGAGCCAAGAGCTCAACGCCACTGTCTCGGTCCAGTCGCGCCTGCAGACGCCCGAAGACTTCGGCCAGATCCGCCTCACGACCTCCGAAGACGGCTCGGTCGTTCGCCTGCGCGATGTCGCACGCATTGAGCTCGGTGCCGAGAATTACGGCTTCAGCGCAAATTACAATGGCCATCCCGCGACCGCCGCTGCGATCCGCCTCGCGCCCGGAGCCGACGCACTGAAAACGATTGCCGAGGTCAAGGCGAAGATCGCAGATATCTCCAGGCAATTTCCTGCGGACGTGAAGGTTATCTACCCGTGGGACACGACGCCCTTCGTGAAGGTCTCGCTGAAGCAGGTCGTCGAGACTTTGTTCGAGGCGATGGCCCTCGTCTTCCTGGTGATGTTCATCTTCCTCCAGAACATCCGCGCGACATTGATCCCCGCAGTCGCGATCCCGGTTGTGCTGCTCGGAACGCTGGTGGTGATGGCCATCGCCGGGTTCAGCATCAACACGCTCACCCTGTTCGGAATGGTCCTGGCCATCGGTCTCCTCGTCGACGATGCCATCGTCGTGGTCGAGAATGTCGAACGACTGATCCAGGAGGAAGGCCTTTCGCCCAAGGAAGCCGCGAAGAAGTCGATGGACGAGATTTCGGGTGCATTGATCGCAATCGCGGTCGTGCTTACGGCAGTATTCCTGCCGATGGCCTTCTTCGGCGGATCGAACGGCGTCATCTTCCGCCAGTTCTCGATCACTCTCGTCTCCGCGATGGCGCTGTCGGTCCTCGTCGCACTGATCCTCACCCCGGCGCTCGCTGCGACCATCCTCAAGCCCGGCGACCCGCTCAAGCATGACGGCAATGGCCCGCTCGACCGCTTCTTCCGCTGGTTCAACGGCCGCTTCGAGCGGGCGCGAGTGGTCCATGAAAATGGTGTCCGCAAGACCATCGGCGGGGTGAAGCGCGCGTCGGCGATCTATCTCGCCATTTTCGCAATCATGGGTCTGCTGTTCTGGCGTTTGCCCACCGGCTTCCTTCCCGACGAGGACACCGGCGCCGTATTCACTCTGGTTGCGCTTCCTTCGGGCGCCACTCTCCCTCGGACTGACGCAGCACTGAACTATGCGCGCGATTATTTCGAGAAGAATGAGGGCAAGAATATCGAAGGCGTGTTCACTGTCGGCGGTTTTTCCTTCGCCGGCCGGGGTCAGAATGCCGGCATC
>JABFXK010000041.1 GCA_013361785.1 Sphingomonas sp. | reverse complement strand
GGGGTTGCCGATGGCGACCACGAAGTCGCCGACCTGGAGCTTGCTGCTGTCGCCGAGTTGGAGCGTCGGGAGGTCCTTTGCGTCGATCCGAAGCACGGCGAGATCGAGGTCGGGCGCGAGCGCCACCGGGTCGGCAGGAAGTTTTCGCCCGTCCTTCAGCCCAACCTCCACGGCTTGCGCGTTCTGGACGACATGGAAGTTGGTGATCACGAGCCCGTTTTTGCCGTCGACGATCACGCCCGAACCCGCCGCGATCGCAGGCTGGAGCGCGGTATCGGGGATACCGAAATAGCGGCGGAAGAACGGGTCCTGCAGAAGCGGGTTCTGCTGGGCGGGCGATTGCTGCAGAGTGGCGATGTTGACGACCGCCGGAGCCGTTTTCCGGACGAGCGGCGAAAGGCTGTCTTCACTCGGTACTGCAAGCGTCCGCGGTTCGACCGCGCTGCTCGTCCCGATCGGCAGCAATCTAGCAACCACTCCGCCGACGATCGCGGCGATGATCAGCAACATGAGCAGCGCGAGGAATGGAATTCCCCGGCTCGCGCGAGGCGCTTCGGCCATGTCTTCGTTCTTATCCTTCGACCAGTTCACCTTCGGGCGCGCCACGGCCGAGCTTGTCGGGCAACCGCTCTCCCGCAGGGGTGAACGCGAGGCTGACGGAATTGATGCAATAGCGCTGGCCAGTCGGCGGCGGACCGTCAGGGAAGACGTGGCCCTGGTGCGAACCGCAGCGCGCGCAGACGATTTCCGTCCTCACCATTCCGTACGCGGTATCGCGGATGTACTTGAGGTGTCCTTCGGCGAAAGGCTGGGTGAAGCTCGGCCAACCCGTACCGCTTTCGAACTTGGTGCCTCCATGGAATAGCGGAAGGCCGCACAGGCGGCAGGTAAAGACGCCGGGCCGCTTCTCCTGCAGGAAAACGCCGCAGAACGGCGCCTCGGTGCCATGGTCGAGGAGCACGTGGCGTTCTTCGGCAGTGAGATCGGCGACGAGTTCACGGAACTGTTCGTCGGTCGGAGGAGTCAGGTCGAAGGTGGTGGCGCTGGCAGCGAGATCCTGGGGCATTTTCTGGTCCTTTGCGGTTGCCGCGGCCCTTATCACGGGAGTCGCTCGCGCGCAGCCGGTGGAGACGCGTGAGCAGGCGCTCGCCCAGGATGCGGCCCTATACGCCGCTCAGTTCGGCGTTACGCCCGCGGAAGCGCTTCGCCGGCTCAAGGCGCAGGAAGCGAGCGTCGGCGCGACGGACGCGATCGCGCGTGAGTTCGCCGGGCGGCTGGCCGGGATCTCGATTCAGCACCGGCCCGACTACAGGATCGTCGTGCTGCTGACGGGCTCTGAGCCGGTCCCGGATCGAACCGCCGCCGGAATCCCGGTCGTCTTCAGGACAGGCGCCAAGGCGACCCACGCGCAAGCAGTCGCGGCGATGCGCCGCCACCTGATCGACTTCAGAACCGATCTGCCCGGCGCGCGCGGCGCCGGCTACGACCAGCGCACCGGGGAAGTGGTTCTCCTGATCACCCCCGCCGAGGCGCAGTCACTTGGAACGGAGGCGATCCGGGCGCGTGCCGAGCAGGTTAGCGGCGTGCCCGTGCGTGTCGTCGTGAACCCGCTCCTCGAATCCAACATGGCGGTCGTGGGCGGGGCTCGCATCGAAGGCCTCAATGTGCTGACCAACCGGCGCAACCGCTGCACCAGCGCCTTCGTGGTCACCAACGGCGAGACCAATGCGATCACCACCGCCGCTCACTGCCCCGACCAGCTGACCTATGTCGACGGCGACGGGAGCACCGTCACGCTGCCGATGATCGGCTCATGGGGCGCCGCCTACCGCGACGTCCAGATCAACGGCAGCGCCGATTCTCCGAATCCCTATTTCTTCAGTGACGAGCCCGCCGGATCGCTGAGGCAGGTGCAGACGTGGCGCAGTGTCGCAAGCACGCGCGCGGGCGATTTCGTCTGCCACTATGGCTCGAGCTCGGGCTACAGCTGCGCCACGGTCGAGCTCAACGACTATGCGCCGCCCGGCGACCTGTGCGGCGGCCCCTGCTCACCAACCTGGGTGACGGTCAAAGGACCCTCCTGCGTTCCTGGGGACAGCGGCGGACCCGTGTTCATCGGCGAAGTGGCCATCGGGATCGCCAAGGGGATCAACCGCGACGCAGCGGGCCAGTGTGAATTCTATTATTACATGTCGACGGACTATCTGCCGCCGCCGTGGCGGACGTCAGCTCACGGCGAGCAGATCGCCCCGCTGCTGATCGCTAGCGCCCGGCACGGGCTCCGCCGCGTCGTTGCCGAGCTTCACGACGCGATTCTTCTCGTCGACATGGACGATCCGGGGCTCGAGCGCGCGCGTCTCCGCATCGCTGAACAAGCCGTAGCTGATGATGATCACCAGGTCGCCTGGCTGGACGAGGTGCGCCGCTGCGCCGTTGATCCCGACGGTTCCGCTGCCGCGCTCGCCGGCGATCGTGTAGGTCTCCAGCCGCGCGCCATTCGTCACGTCGACGATCGCCACCTGCTCGCCCTCGAGCAGGTCCGCCGCCTCCATCAGCACAGGATCGAGCGTGATCGATCCCACATAATGGAGATCGGCCTGGGTGACCGTCGCCCGATGGATCTTCGATTTCATCATCGTCCGCATCATTGGGTCGGCTCCTGATTGACCGCTCTGGCGCTGCCGGAGCGCCGTTCGTCGAACTGGAATGCTGCGCCGCAATATCGCACTTGCAGCAGGCGGCGTAAATTCCCTAATGTCGGATGCACGACGTGGCAGCTTTTGCGAACTCGCCACGTCTTCGCGGATGTAGAGCGTTGTAGTCTC
>JABFXK010000159.1 GCA_013361785.1 Sphingomonas sp. | reverse complement strand
TCGGCCCGCTTGTCGGCCAGAGAGACGAAGTCCCCCGGCCCCTTGCGGCTCACCTGGAGCTGCTCGACCTCGCCGAAGTCGCGCCTGAGCCGCGGCGCCGCCTTCCGCGCGGCGCGAGTCATGACGGTGATCAGTCCTGAGTGGGCGACCATGACCTAGTCCGCGCGGCGGACATACTCGCGGTTGTAGACGTCGACGACGATCTTCGTCCCCGCGGTGATGTGGGGGGGGACCAGCACCTTGACGCCATTGTCGAGCACAGCGGGTTTGTAGGAGGAGCTCGCGGTCTGCCCCTTCACCACCGCATCGGCCTCGACGATCGTCGCTTCGACCTGATCTGGCAGCTGAACGCTGATCGGGCGCTCATTGTAGAGCTCCATCACCACGTCCATTCCGTCCTGGAGGAATTCGGCGGCATCGCCGAGCAGGTCCTCCGGCAGCGACACCTGCTCGTACGTGTCCTTGTCCATGAACACGAGCATGTCGCCGTCATGGTAGAGGTATTGGAAGTCCTTGGTGTCGAGCCGGACCCGCTCGACGGTCTCCGCGGAGCGGAAGCGGACGTTGGTCTTGCGGCCGTCGATGAGGTTCTTCATCTCGACCTGCATGTAGGCGCCGCCCTTGCCCGGCTGGGTGTGCTGGATCTTCACGGCGCGCCAGATGCCGCCCTCATATTCGATGATGTTGCCGGGACGGATGTCCACGCCGCTGATCTTCATGGCTGGTCTCTTGGGATCGAGTTTGAAAGAGCTGGCGCGGCCTTAGCCGCCGGCCTTTTTCCCGGCAAGCAGCGGGTACGGGTTGATCGGAGTCCCCTGCCACCAGCGCTGCCCCTGCGCCATCTGGTTGATCGCGAAATGGAGATGCGGACCCGAGGCGCTCGCGTCACCGGTGTGCCCGACCTTGGCGATGACCTGCCCGCGCTTGATTTGCTGACCCTCCGACAGGCCCGGCGCATAGGCGGACAGGTGGGCATAATAATATTGCCACCTGGGATCCGTTGCACGCTCATAGATCGTGATTCCGCCCCCGCCGTGGCTGAAGAAGAGCTTCTCGATCGTGCCGTCCGCAGCGGCGATCACCGGCGTTCCTTCGGCGGCCATGATGTCGATGGCGTCATGACGGCGTCCCGAAGCGCGCGCCGCATCGAACGTGTCGACGAGGTCGGTGGGCTTCACTCCGACGACCGGAATGGCGAGGCCGGCGGGGCCGACAACCACCTGCTGCGCAATCTCGACCGGCGGCGCGTTCTTCGGCTGCACCGCGACGACGTTGCCGCTCCGAATGACCGCCGGCTTGGGCGACGGAACGACGCTGTAGAACCAAATCCAGAACGCGCTGACGACCACCGCCGTGAACACGGCGGTGAACAGAGCGGTAGCCGCATATCTCAGCGCAACTCTCCGGCATTCAGCATGGTTGAGCTGCAACGATGGAGGAAACAACTGTTTCCACGAACGAGCGCGGCAGCATCCGCATCGGCTGTTCCGGCTGGGTCTACAAGCACTGGCGCGGGCTCTTCTATCCCGAAGGGCTGCCGCAGACGCGCTGGTTCGCCCGCTACGCCGAGGAATTCGACACGGTCGAGATCAACAACAGCTTCTACCACCTGCCCAAGCCCGCCACGTTCGAGAAATGGCGCAACCAGGCGCCCCCAGGCTTCTGCTACGCGGTGAAGGCGAACCGGTACCTAACGCAGGCGAAGAAGCTGAAGGACTGCGAGGAGCCGATGGAGCGGATGATGAGCGCCGTCCGGCATCTCGGCGACCGGCTCGGGCCGATGCTCTACCAGCTGCCGCCGAGCATGAAGATCAACCTCGAGCGGCTTGAAACGTTTCTGAAAATCCTTCCGAACGGCGTCACCAGCGTGTTCGAGTTCCGCGAGAAGAGTTGGTACGTGCCGGAGACCTATGCGCTGCTCGACCGCTACGGCGCTAGTTTCTGCGTCCACGACATGCGCGGATCCCAGAGCGAGCGGATCGCGGTGGGGCCGATCGTCTATGCCCGCTTCCATGGCGGCGAGGGCAAATATTGGGGCCGCTATTCGGACGAGGGCCTGCTCTCCTGGACCGACTGGCTCGTCGGCGAAGCGAAGCAGGGGCGCAGTTGCTGGTGCTATTTCAACAATGACATCCACGGCCATGCGATTGAGGACGCGCGCACTTTGAAGGCGATGGTGCGGCAGATGAGCCGCTGATTGGCAAGGCGACCAATCTCAAGCACTATGTCGCAATGGCGACGAATGCCGAACCGAAGCCTTATCACGAGCCGACGGTGCCGTTTGCGGAGCAGCGCTCGGACCTGCGCGCGGGGACCGGGCGGCGCGTCGGCGAGATCCTCGACAACACTGCGGGCCTATGGCGGCTGACGACCAGCCGCGATCGCCCCGTCCAGCTCTATGTCCTCGGCAATTTCCTGAACGCGGACGAATGCCAAGCGCTGTGCCGGCAAATCGATTCCAACACCTATCCTTCTCCACTCTATGAGAAGGAGAAATATGAGGACGTCCGGACGAGCTACAGCTGCAACCTTGATCCCTACGACCCGCTAGTCGCGGACATCGACACCCGAATTGCCGACCTCCTCGGCATCGACCGCTCGTGGGGCGAGCCGCTCCAGGGACAGCGCTATGAAGTCGGGCAGCAGTTCAAGGAACACTCCGACTTCTTCTACGTCGACCAGCCTTATTGGGAGGAATATTCATCCCATGGCGGTCAGCGCACCTGGACCGCGATGATCTACCTCAACATGCCCGGAAAAGGCGGAGCGACGGCGTTCAAATATCTCGACCTCGCGATCGCGCCGCTGACCGGGCGGATGGTCATCTGGAACAACATGGCGCTCGACGGCAGCCCGAACCCATGGACACTGCACGAGGGGCAGCCGGTCGAAGCCGGAACCAAATCTATCGTCACCAAATGGTACCGCGAGCGGACGTTCGTCTGAACGTCACTTGGCGGTCGATACGATCTTCAGCGTCAGCAACCAGTCGCCGGAGTCCATGAACGGTCCGAGAACGTAGACCGACGTTTCGGGATTGAGCTGGAAGCCCGCTTCGTCGCGCTTCGACTTGAGCGGCTGGACGCCGTGCGTCGCGGCAATGCACTGCGTCAGCCTGGCTGCCTGCTGCTTGGCCGCGTCATAGCGGTCGCCGGGGAAGCCCCAAGCGCACTTGTATTCCTGCCGAACGGCAGAACAGCCGCCGCCGATCTTGGATCGTTGGAGCGCCGGAAATTCTGTACGCGCCTGGGCCAGCATATAATCGATGACGGAACACTGATCGGTAGAGCTTTGCGCGGCCTGAGCCGCGGTTGCCATGAGCAGCGCTCCCGCGCAGGTGAGAAGTGCAAGGATGTTACGCATCGCGACTCTCCTCGGAGGTAACGGTCGCGCGGCGGGCGCAGCTTTGCAAGCGGGAAAGTCGATCAGGCGGCAAGGACTGAGGCGAAGGCCCCTACTGCCGCTGCGGGATCGTCGTTCTCCCACACTGCCTGACAGGCTGCGAGGAAATCGGCGCCCGCGTCGATCAGTGGTTTGGCATTCTCAGCTGTGATCCCGCCGATTGCGACGCAGGGAATTTCGAACAAAGTCGACCACCAGGTGAGGATCGACGGGTCCGGGCGGTAGTCCGAGGGCTTGGTAGTGGTCGGGTAGAATGCACCAAAAGCGACATAGTCGGCTCCCGCCTCACCCGCCTCCATCGCCAGGTGGCGGCTGTCGTGGCAGGTCTTGCCGATTTGCGCCGACGGGCCGAGCAGCGCCCTCGCCTCGCGGATGTCGCCGTCGCTCTGGCCGAGATGCACTCCGTCCGCGCCGATGCGCTTGGCCAGTGCCATGCTGTCGTTGATGATAAAAGCGACGTTCGCGTCGACGCAGATGCGCTGAAGCGGTTCGGCCAGCCGCGCCAGCTCGTGCTCGTCGACGTCTTTCACGCGTAGCTGGAACGCCGTCGCAATTCCGGGGTCGAGCGCTGCCCGGAGGCGATCGGCGAACGACCCGCCGACTTCCTGCGGGCTGATCAGGTAAAGCTTCGCCGGCTCCGTCCGCCGGGGCGGAGGGAATTCGATCGGATCGAATTCGGATTCGTCGACGATCAGGCCAGCACCTTGTTCGTCGAAGCGCTGTAGATTTCGTCGATCGCCTGGCCGAGCGTCGCGTCGAACTCCCCATCGCTCTGCTGCGCGCGGAGGTCGGACAGCAGCGCGCGGCTGAAACTAGCGATCATGCCCGGGTTCTTAGCGAGCTCGCGGCAAGCTTCCTCGCGCGAAAAGCCGCCCGACAGCGCGACGACCCGGAGCACCTTCGGATGCTCGATCAGCGGCGCGAACTTGTTCGGCTTGGCGGGGATCGACAGCTTGAGCATCACTCGCTGCCCTTCGGGGAGCTCGTCGAGCTCCTCGAGGATCGCCGAGAGAAGCAGGTCGTCGCTCTCGGCACGGTCGCTGCTCTTGATGTTCACTTCGGGCTCGACGATCGGCGTCATTCCGTGAGCGAGCACCTGCTTCGCGACCTGAAACTGCTGGGCGACGGCGACGGCAATTCCCGACGGGTTCGCCGAATCGATCACCGACCGCTCCTTGGTGCCGAAGACGCCGAGCGACTTCGCGCGCTCGAGCAGCTGGTCGAGCCCCGGGTTGGGCTTCATCAATTGGACGCCGTTCTCCTCGTCCGCGAGGCCTTTGTCGATCTTGATGAAGGGAACGACGCCCTTTTCGATCAATACCTGCGGGACAGGCTTGCCGGCGATGGTCCCGTCCATCGTGCGTTCGAAGAGGATCGCACCCAGCACCTTGCCGTTCCCGAAGCAGGGCGAAGTGATGATCCGCGAGCGCATCTGGTGGATGAGATCGAACATCTCTTCGTCGTTCGACCAGGCGCCCTCCTCGACTCCGTAGCCCGCGAGCGCCTTGGGCGTCGAACCGCCCGACTGGTCCAGCGCGGCAATGAAGCCGTCGCCGCGTTCGATCTTCGCACTCATTTCGTCTCTGGTCATGTTCATCCCTATTCAACTGTTGAAGACCGGGGGCCAAGGCGGTCCCTTGAGCTCCAGCCCGTTACCTTCCGGATCGGTCAGATAGATTGAGGGACCATCGCCCTCGGCGCCATAGCGCGATTTGATCTCGGCCTCGACGCCGTGCCGGTTCAAATGCGCGAGAATCGCGTTGCCGTCCCACGGCAGGACTCGCAACGCCACGTGATCGAGATTGCGTCCCTCGCCCGCCGGCGCAGCGCCTCCCATTCGCCCGAGCTTGCTCTCGACCGGCACCAGGTCGATCAAGGACGTGCCCACGCGGAGTTGGTAGAGTCCGATGTCCTCCTGCTCCTTTTCGAGCTTGGCCCCGAGCACATCGACATAGAAGCGGACCATTGCCGCGAGGTCGCTGACACGCAGGACCACATGATCGATCGCGACGATGTTGATCATGCCCGCTCGAGCGCGGCGACGCCGGGCAGCGTCCGGCCTTCCATCCATTCGAGGAACGCTCCGCCCGCGGTCGAGACGAAGGTGAAGTCCTGGGTGACGCCGGCGTGGTTGAGCGCAGCCACGGTGTCGCCGCCGCCCGCCACCGAGATCAGCGAGCCTTCCTTGGTCAGAGCTGCCGCAGTCCGAGCAAGCGCGACCGTGGCGGCGTCGAACGGCGGCACCTCGAACGCGCCGAGGGGGCCGTTCCAGACGAGCGTCTTGCAGGTCTTCAGCACGTCCGCCAGCGCCTCCACGGCCGCCGGGCCAATGTCGAGGATCATTTCGTCGGGCGCGACCTCATGCACGTTGCAGGTGCGAACCGATGGCGGATCTGGCGCGAACTCCTTCGCGACGACCACGTCGTACGGCAGGTGGATCGTGCAGCCCGCCTGCTCGGCCTGCTCGAAGATCCCGTTCGCTTCGCCGGTGAGGTCGTGCTCGCACAAGGATTTGCCGACATCGACTCCGCGGGCGGCGAGGAAGGTGTTCGCCATTCCGCCGCCGATCACCAGGTGATCGACCTTGCCGACGAGGTGCCCGAGGACCGCGAGCTTGGTCGAGACCTTCGCGCCGCCGACGACGGCCGCGACCGGCCGCTCGGGCGAGCCGAGCGCGCGTTCGAGCGCATTCAGCTCCGCCTCCATGGCCCGCCCGGCGAAGCTCGGCAGATAGTGCGTGATGCCCTCGGTCGACGCGTGCGCGCGGTGAGCCGCGGAGAAAGCGTCGTCGACATAATAATCGCCGAGCGCCGCCATGGTCTTGGCGAGCTCGGGATCGTTCTTCTCTTCGCCGGGATGAAAGCGTGTGTTCTCGAGAACGCCGATATTGCCGGGGAGCATCGTCTCGATCGCGCGCTCGGCTTCGGGCCCGCGGCAATCCTCGATGAAGCGGACCGAGCGGCCGGCGAGACGGTGGATCGGTAGCACCAGCTGCGCGGTCGACATGTCCGGCCGCTTCTCGCCCTTTGGACGCCCGAAATGCGACAGCAGAAGCACCACGGCGCCGCGGTCGCTGAGCTCGAGTACCGTCGGGAGCATCGCGCGCAGGCGGGTGTCGTCGGTGACCTTCGCGCCGTCCATCGGCACGTTGAGGTCGACACGAACGATCACGCGCTTGCCGGTGAGGTCCTCCGGCAGGTCGTCGAGGGTCTTGAAGCTAGCCAAGCTGCCCCATCGCGCGGGCCGTATCGACCATACGGTTCGAGAAGCCCCATTCATTGTCGTACCAGCTGACGACGCGGACGAGCGTCCCGTCGAGCACTGCCGTTTCAAGACTGTCGACGGTCGAGCTCGCCGGCGTGTGGACGATGTCGACCGAGACGATCGGGTCCTCGGTATAGACGAGAATGCCCTTGAGGTGCTCGCTCTCGCTTGCCTTCTTCAGGATGTCGTTGACCTCCTCGCGGGTGGTCGGGCGGCCGGGAACGAACGTCAGGTCGATGATGCTTCCATCCGGCACCGGCACCCGGATCGCCGAGCCGTCGAGCTTGCCCTTCAATTCGGGAAGCACCTCGCCGACCGCGCGGGCCGCGCCGGTGGTCGTCGGGATCATCGACATGGCCGCGGCGCGGGCGCGGCGCAGGTCCTTGTGGATCTGGTCGAGGATCTTCTGATCGTTGGTGTAGGCGTGGACCGTGGTCATCAGCCCGCGTTCGATACCCAGCGCATCGTTCAAGACCTTGGCGACCGGAGCGAGGCAGTTGGTGGTGCAGGACGCGTTGGAAACGATCTTGTGCTCCGGCGTCAGCTTGTCGTCGTTGACTCCGAAGACGACGGTGAGGTCGACACCCTTGGCGGGCGCGGAAATCAGCACGCGCTTGGCGCCCGCCTGAATGTGCGCCTCGCCGCCGGCGCGGTCGGTGAAGAAGCCGGTGCATTCGAGCGCGATGTCGATCTGGTTCGCCTTGTGCGGAAGCTTCGCCGGGTCCTTCTCGGCGGTCACGTGGATGCGCTTCCCGTCGACGACGATATCGTTGCCGTCGGTGGTGACCTCGCCCGGGAATTTGCCGTGAACACTGTCGTGCTTGAAGAGCCAGGCATTGGCCTTTGCGTCGGCAAGATCGTTGACGCTGACCAGCTCGAGCCCGCAGTCGGGGCGCTCAAGGATCGCGCGGGCGACCAGTCGGCCGATGCGACCGAAGCCGTTGATGGCAACTCTCGTCATTGAATCCCTCTTTTCTTCATGAAGTCGGTGACGCGCTGGCTGATCTTCGAGGCGGTGAGCCCAAAGTAATCGTAGGCGTCGCCCGCCGGAGCCGAGACGCCGAAGCGGTCAATGCCGATGCCAAGGCCATGGAGGCCCGTGTAGCGCTCCCACCCGAATGTCGTCCCCGCCTCGACGGAAACGCGCAGGATCTCGCGATTGCTGACGTCAGGCAGGATGTCCTCGCGATTATCGCGGGGCTGCGCGTCGAAACGCTCCGTGCAGGGCATGGAGACCACATCGGCACCGATCCCCTGCCCTTCAAGTTCCGCGGCGGCATCGAGGGCGATCTCCACCTCCGAGCCCGTGGCGATGAAGATCACCTTGCGCGGATTTTCGGCGGGTTTGAGGCGATAGGCGCCACGGGCGCAAAGGTTCTCGCCAGCCGGTTCGATGCGGACCGGCCTCAGGTTCTGGCGCGTGAGCGCGAGGATCGAGGGGCCGTCGCTCTGAAGCGCGAGCGCCCAGCATTCCGCAGTCTCGACCGCGTCGGCCGGGCGATAGACCTCCACGCCCGGCATCGCCCGAAGGCTCTGCAGATGCTCGATCGGCTGGTGCGTCGGCCCATCCTCGCCGAGGCCGATGCTGTCGTGGGTCATCACGTAAATCACCCGCGCCCGCTGAAGCGCCGAGAGGCGGATCGCAGGCCGCGCGTAGTCGGTGAAGACGAGGAAGGTACCCCCGTAGGGGATGACGCCGCCGTGAAGCGCCATGCCATTCATCGCCGCGGCCATCCCGAACTCGCGGATTCCGTAATAGATGTAGCGGCCGGCGTAATTGTCGGGCGTCAGCGGCTCGAGCGCCTTGGTTTTCGTGTTGTTCGAGCCGGTGAGGTCGGCCGAGCCGCCGATAGTCGAGGTGATCGCCGAATTGATCGCTTCGAGCGCCATCTCCGAGGCCTTGCGGGTCGCGACCGGCTTTAGGTCCGCGAGCAGCTTGTCGAGATAGGGCCGCAGCCAGGCGTCGCTGACGCTGCCGTTCATTCGGGCGAGGAACTCGTCCTTGCGGCCGCTGCCCTCGAGCCGCTCTTTCCACAGCGCGTGATCCACGGCGCCGCGCTTGCCCGCCGCACGCCAGGCGGTGAGGACGTCGTCCGGGACGGTGAACTCTTGCGGGTCGAGGCCGAGCTCCTTGCGCGCCGCCTCGACCTCCTCCTTGCCGAGCGCGGCGCCGTGGGTCGCGGCGGTGCCCTGCTTGTTGGGCGCTCCGAAGCCGATGATCGTCTTGCATCGAATGAGGCTCGGCCGCGGATCGGCTACCGCTTCGTCGATGGCGCGGCTGACGTCGTCGGCGTCGAGCCCGTCGCATTCGCATGTGTGCCACTGCGCCGCGCGATGGCGCTCCATCACGTCCTCGTTGCGGGACAGCGAGGTTGAGCCGTCGATGGTGATATTGTTGTCGTCCCACAGGACGATCAGCCGCCCGAGCTTGAGATTGCCGGCAAGGCCGATCGCCTCGTGATTGACGCCCTCCATCAGGTCGCCGTCGCCGGCAATGACGAAGGTGCGGTGATCGACCAGCTCGTCGCCGTAGACCGCGTTCAAGTGCCGCTCTGCGATCGCCATCCCGACCGCCATGGCCACGCCCTGCCCGAGCGGGCCGGTCGTCACCTCGACTCCGGCAAGCTCGAAATTTTCCGGGTGACCCGCGGTCGGGCTGCCGAGCTGGCGGAAGCGCTTGATGTCGTCGAGCGTCGGCCGCTCATATCCGGTGAGATACAGCAGTGAGTAGATCAGCATCGACCCGTGTCCCGCGGACAGGATGAACCGATCCCGATCCGGCCAGTGCGGATCAGCCGCATCGAACTTCAGATGCCGGGTGAACAGCGCGGTCGCGGCATCGGCCATGCCCATCGGCATTCCGGGATGGCCGCTGTTGGCGGTCTCGACCGCATCCATCGCAAGGGCGCGAATGGCATTGGCGAGACAACGGTCGGACGGCTGCATCGAGGCTCCGGCAGTGGGGTTCGGCCCGAGAGTTCGGGCGCGGCCCCTTTGGAAGGTGAGCCGTTCCGCGTCAACGCTTGCCGGGAATCGCTAAAGTGCGTAGCGGAAATCAAATGGATGACGGGGGTCTTTCAGCCGCGCTCGACAGAGCCGAGCGCGCGGTCGAGCGGATTCAGCGGCTGCTTTCCGCGCGGCAGCCTGCCGCCAGCGGGCGCGACGAGGAGTTTCGGGCGAAGGTCCGCGAAGTGGTCGATGAACTCGATGAGCTGATCCGAGAGGCTGCCGTCTGATGGCCGCACTGATCGATCTCAATATCGCCGGCCGCACCTATCAGGTGGCCTGCCGCGAGGGTGAGGAAGAAAATCTGCGCACAGCCGCGCGCCTCGTCGACGGCAAGAGCCGGGAAGCGCTTGCGGGCCTCGGCACATTGTCGGAGGCGCGCCAGTTCCTGTTCGCCTCGTTGCTGCTCGCGGACCAGCTGATCGACAAGAATCCCGAAGCTGCCGCCGTCGCCGCGCCTGCCGCGCCCGACCCGGCTCTGGTCGAGCGCGCCGAAGCGCTCGCCAATCGCCTCGAAATGCTCGCGCAGCAGCTTGAGAGCGAAGCGGCAAATCCCTAAATAGGCAGTGACGGGCACTACCCGGTGCGCGCCTTCGGAAAATCCCTGAGGCGATAGAACATCCTCGGGAGCTGACCCTGTGCCGGATCCCGGTCCGGAGCAATCGGCGCCCACCTGACGTTTTGGCGTCAGAGGATTTTAGGGCAAACGGCCATGGTGGTCCCGTCACCCCCTTTCGACCCGTCGCAGCCGCGGCCTGAAATCGAGCCGCTGTCGAAGGAGTCGCTTCGCCGGGCAGCGCTCGATGCGCGCAAGGCATTCGTGGCCACGCTGTCCGACGCTGACCGTGCTCGGCTCGAGCACAGGCTCGCGCAGAACCTCACGTCGCTGTTCGCCGGAGTCTCGGTTGTCGGCGGCTATCATCCGCTAGGCTCGGAGATCAGCGCGCTTCCCGCAATGGAGGAGGCGCGCGCGGTCGGCGCCATCGCCGCTTTTCCCTGCTTCACCAAT
>JABFXK010000257.1 GCA_013361785.1 Sphingomonas sp. | reverse complement strand
GACGATCGTTTCCGTCTCTATGGGCCGGACGGCTCGCTGCTGCTCGACAGCTGGCGGCAGACGGGCCCCACCTATGAGCTCCAGGACCCCCGTTCGGAGCGGTGGACGAAGTCGATCGCGCGCGCGCTCGATCGCGGATTCAACTTCATCGTCGGAGCGCCGCGACACGAGGATTATGCCGAACCGACGGTCGACCGGCTCCAGGCGTGGCCCGAGGCGCTGCGGGCCAAAAGGCTCAACCGGCCGACGACGAAGATCCGGGATGCGCCGGATCTGACGCCGGTGATTTCCTCGGCGGTGCCATTCAATGGCAACGTTCTCCTCGCCACGGACAACGATCGCACGTTCACCCATACTGTGCGGCGCGAGCGGGCATTCATCATGGGCGCGATGGCCTTGGTCATCGCGATGTCGGTCCTGCTCTCGATGTTCCTTGCAAGAACGATCGTGAGGCCGCTTCGGCGACTTGCGATCGCCGCGCATCGGGTCCGGCTCGGGCGAGCTCGGGAGGTCAAGGTGCCGCGCCTGCCGAAGCGCAGTGACGAGATCGGCCTGCTCGCGCGCGCCGTTTCGGACATGAGCCAGTCGCTCCGCCAGCGCATCGACAATATCGAGGCATTCGCCGCTGACGTGACTCACGAGCTCAAGAACCCCCTGGCCTCCCTCCGATCCGCGGTCGACGGCCTCGACCGAGTGGAGGATCCCGAACTACGCCGTCGCCTGATGGCGATCGCGCGGGAAGACGTCGCCCGGCTCGACCGACTGATCAACGACGTCAGCGAAGCGGCGCGCACCGACGCCGAACTTCACCGCGCGACCTTCGAGCGGGTCGACCTCGGTCCGCTGATCGAGCAGATCGCTTCGAGCTGGGAGGATCGCCGCGAGACAGGCGACGCCCGGATCGCGTTCGCCAGGCCGCGCAAGGATACTGCCGTGGTCATGGGCAAGACCGACCAGCTCGCCCGCGCGATCAACGCGATCATTGACAATGCAGTGAGCTTCTCGCCGCCCGGCGGCCTGGTGGAGATTGCTGCCGCTGCCGTAGGCGACGAGGTGCGGATCCGAATCGACGACGAAGGCCCCGGTGTCCCGCACGAGGCCCGTGAAGCCATCTTCAACCGCTTCCACTCAGTACGGCCGGAGGGCGAGAGCTTCGGCCGCCATTCCGGTCTCGGCCTTGCCATCGCCCAGGCAATCGTCAAAGGCCACGACGGAGAGATTGACGTGCACGATCGCGATGACGCTCCATCCGGCGCCCGCTTCACCATCCGGCTTCCATCGGCGGACCGCGCATGAGCCAGCATCAGGCGGCAGCCGGGCCGCGCATCTCGGCTGAAACGCTCCACGCGAGCACCGTCGCGAGCGACGGCCGAGCGGTGCTGATCACAGGGCCATCGGGATCGGGCAAATCGGACCTCGCGCTGCGTCTGATCGATCGCGGCTTCTCACTCGTCAGCGATGATCGGACGGTGGTGAAACGGGACGGTGATCGGCTGCTCGCGGCCTCGGCCCCCAATATTGTCGGGAAGCTGGAAATCAGGGGCATCGGGATCGTCGACGTGGAGCACGTCAGCGATATGCCGGTCGCGCTGATCGTCGAGCTTCGAAGTGATATCGAGCGAATTCCGGATGACAGCCGCGAACGCCTGATCCTCGGCGTTCCGGTGCCGCTGATCTCGATCGACGCGATGACGGCCTCAGCGGCGGCGAAGGTGGTGTTCGCGCTCGACCGCATGGGGCACGAACCGCGGTGACTCCGCCGCGGCGCCTGCCGCGCCTGCTGCTCGTGACCGGCATGTCCGGCGCGGGCAAGTCGACGGTGCTCGACACGCTCGAGGACATGGGCTGGGACATCGTCGACAATCTCCCCGCCGACCTGCTGCATGGTTTCGTCAACGGCGGCAGCCTGTGCCGAACGGCCAATGTCGCGGTCGCAATGGACGCGCGCAGCCGGGGGTTCGATCCTGAGCTGCTGCCGCAACTGATCCGGTCGATCGAAGGCGTCGAGCCTGAAATCCTTTACCTCGATTGCTCGGGTACGGAGCTGATGCGCCGCTATGACGAGACCAGGCGCAGGCATCCCATGGCGCCGGACAGGCCCGCCGACGACGGCATCGCCCGCGAGCGCCAGCTGACCATGCCGCTCCGTAGCGCTGCCGACAGCGTGCTCGACACCACCGACCTCAGCCCGGCCGAACTCGGGGACGAGCTCCGGCGGCGCTACGGTGGCGATTCGGATCAGCCCGTGCTGACCGTCGCCTCGTTCGGCTTTGCTCGCGGAATTTCACGGACTGCGGACCTCGTGTTCGACCTGCGTTTCCTGCCCAATCCGCATTGGGTCGACGAGCTTCGCCCGCTGACGGGGGCGGACGCGCCGGTCCGCAACTATCTCGCGGCCGAGCCCTCATGGGACGAGACGATGGAGCGCATCGAAGCGCTTCTCATCGACTGGATTCCCCGCTACTGGGCCGCGGGCAAAAGTTACGTGACGGTCGCATTCGGATGTACAGGAGGGCGGCACCGCTCGGTGGCCGCGGCAGTCGAAATGGCGGAACGGTTGCGTAGTGCCGGATTTGCACCGAATGTGCGTCACCGTGATCTCGCCTCGCCGCCGAGTGACACGATCGAACGGCATCCCGGGCGCGCAACGGCAAGCGAGGGCGAGGACGGATTGAATCGATGATTGGATTGGTGCTGGTGACCCACGGCCGGCTCGCGGCCGAATTCGTCACCGCGATGGAGCATGTCGTTGGACCGCAGGAAGCGATCGAGCCGATCTGCATCGGCCCCGACGACGACATGGAAGCGCGTCGCAAGGACATCGCCGCAGCCATCGCCCGCGTGGACCAGGGCAAGGGCGTGATCATCTTGACCGACCTGTTCGGCGGGACTCCGTCGAACCTCGCGATCAGCCTCATGAAGGGCGAGAATGTCGAGGTGATCGCAGGCGTGAACCTGCCGATGCTGATCCGGCTCGAGGGCGCCCGCAAGGTGATGCCGGTGCACGCCGCCGTGGCCGCGGCGCGCGAGGCCGGACGCAAATATATCTCGGTCGCTTCCGAAATCCTCGGGGAAGCCGCGGCTTGAACCGAGCAAGCCGCGAGGTTCAAATCACGAACCAACGGGGGCTGCACGCGCGGGCGAGCGCCAAATTCGTCAATCTCGCCAGCGAGATCGATGCCGCCGTCGAGGTCGAGAAGGACGGCAACACGGTCTGCGGAACCTCGATCATGGGCCTGATGATGCTCGGCGCAGGCGTGGGCGACATGATCGTCATCCATGTCGAGGGCGACGATGCCGACGAGGCGCTGGCGAAGCTCGTTGCCCTCGTCGAGGAGCGATTCGGGGAAGAGTGATGCCCCGCCAGGTCACCGCCTTTTCGAACGCCACCGTGAAGCTGCTGCGGTCGCTGAGGGACAAGAAAGCGCGGCGGGCCGAGGGGCTGTTCCTGGCCGAGGGCCTCCGCATCCTGACCGAAGCGCGCGATAGCGGTCGCTTGCCGGAGATCGTTGCCTTCTCGGACGAGGGCGCCAGGCACCCGCTCGCCGCCGAGATCATCGACGCGACGGAAGCCGCGGGCGGCGATGCGATCGAGACCACTGCGGACATCCTCTCGAAGATGAGCGGCAAGGACAATCCGCAGATGCTTGTGGGAGCCTACCGCCAACCCGAGGCGAGCGTCGAGCGGATCGACCGGGCCAAGGCCCCACTGTGGATCGTCGCCCAGGCGCTTCGCGACCCGGGCAATATCGGGACGATCCTGAGGACCGGCGACGCGGTCGGCGCGGGCGGACTCATCCTCATCGACGATTGCGCCGATCCTTATTCCGTCGAGGCGGTGCGCGCCTCGATGGGCGCGGTGTTCACGCAGGAGATCGCGACCGCGCGCTGGCCCGAGTTCATCCGCTGGCTCCGCTCGGGTGACGGGCAGCTCGTCGGGACCAGCCTCAAGGCGGCGCAGGATTATCTCGAGGCCGAGTACAGACAGCCTTGTTTCCTCCTGATCGGGAATGAGCAGCAGGGCCTGCCAGCGGACTATGAAGCTCAGTGCGACCTGCTGGTGAAGATTCCCATGGCGGGGCGCGCCGACAGCCTCAATGCGGCGATGGCAGCGGCGGTCATGGCGTTCGCAATTCGGGCGAGTTGGAGGTGATCATGAGAAAGCCGCTCATATTCGTTGCCGCCGCAGCTGCGGGCGCTTGCGCGCCGATCCCGCCGGCTCCGCCGCCACCCTATCACGCGCTCGGCACCGAGCCGTTCTGGAACCTGCTGGTCGACGAGCACAACGTCACATTCGTGCGTTCCGGCGAGCAGCCGATCGAGCAGCCGACCCCGAAGGTGATCGTCGGCATCGCCGGCGAAATCTACCAGACGCCCCGGATCAACGTGAACATCGTCCATGCGCGGTGCAGCGACGGGATGAGCGACCGCGTCTATCCGGACAAGGTCCAGGTCACCGTCGACGGCAAGCGGTTCGAAGGCTGCGGAGGCCTTTAAGCCCGCGAATGTTCCCAATGTTCACGGTCGTGGCGACGATTCCGCGGAATTCCTAAACGATCAAAGAGCCGAATCCCGCTGCAGCAGGCGAAACCCTATTTTTCAAGCCTGATCACTCGGCCGCGATCTGCGGGGGTTCGTCGTTTGAGGGCTTCGACGCGATCTTGGTCAGAGGCCGCGGCGCGACTTCGACCATCGGCGGCGTTTCGAGCGTCTTGACGCTGCCTGCACCCAGCGTCTCAAAGCGCTTGGCCTGGGTGAGCACCTGGCTTTCGAAGCTTCCGACCATCTGGTTGTAAGCGGTATTGGCAGTCGCGAGGTTCTTGCCGACCCTCGCCATATGTTCGTTCATCGTCGCAAGGCGCGAGTGTAACTCTTTGCCAAGGCTAGCAATTTCTTCGGCCGCCGCGTTCAGCTTCTCCTGCCGCCAGACGCTTGCGACGGTGCGCGCGATGGCGACGAGGTTCGTCGGGGTCGCGAGCAGCACCCGCCGCTCGAACGCCCATTCCCACAGTGCCGGATCCTGCTCGAGCGCAGCAGTCAGGAAATGCTCTCCGGGGATGTACATGACGACGTAATCGGCAGCATCGCCGAACTGCGCCCAGTAGGATTTGGACCCGAGCTGCTGAGCGTGGTTGCGCATTGACGCCAGGTGCGCACGAAAGCAGGCCTCGCGCTTTTCGTCGTCGACCTCCTCGCACGCTTCCAGATAGGCGTTGAGCGAACATTTGGCGTCGATGACGAGCTTGCGGTCATTGGGAAGGTTGACGATCACGTCGGGGCGAAGCCGCCCGTCGTCTGTGTCGACCGACACTTCCATGTGGAAGTCGATGCCTTCGGTGAGGCCTGCCTGGGTGAGGACGTTCCTCAGCGACTGCTCGCCCCAGCGGCCGCGCGCCTTGGGCGAAGAACGCAGCGCATTGACGAGGTTGCGGGTCTCGTCCCTGACCTGCCCCTGATCCTTCCGAAGCTCGCCGACCATCCCGCGAAGCTCGCCATAGCTGTCGACCCGCTCCTTCTCGATCGTCTGCAGCTTCTCCTGATACGTCTTCAGAAGGGTCTCCACCGGCGACACAGCCTGGGTGAATTTCTGCCCCGCCTGTTCGAGGAACTGCTCGCGCGCATGGCCGAGCAGCTTATTGGCGATCTCGTGGAACTGCGCCGAGAGGCTCTCCTTGGCTTCCTTGAGTGCATCAATCTGCTGCTGGAAGCTCTTTTCGCGCTCCTCCTGCGCCGCCTTCAGGGCCGCGAGCTCGCTGACGGCGCCGCGGTTCGAGTCGCGCTCTCTGACGACCTCATCGAGCTGGAGCCGAAGGTTCTCGACGGTTTGTCGAGCCCCTGCGGATTCGCGGCTAGCCCATAGCCAGCCGATCACTCCGCCGACGATCAGCGCAACGAGAACGAACCCAATGACGGCCGCATCCATGACCGTAACTCCCCCGGAACATTATGCGAACCTTAAGCCGCGAATTGAGGCTCCTCAAGCGGAACATCGCGCCGCCGCTCCCGTTGGCGTGGAAAAGGGGAGAAGGCCATGTCGATCCGCAAGATGATTTCGCTCCACCCGAGCGTCCGCGGGCACGTCAATCAGCCGCTTGGCGATGCCGTCCACCATCTGATGTATTGCGCGAAGATGTGCCGGAGCTGCGCCGACGCCTGCTCGGCCGAGGCCCTCGACATGGTCCAGTGCATCCGCTTGTGCCTCGACTGCGCCGACATCTGCGATGCGACCTGCAACGTCGCGCTTCGGCAGACCGGCGACAATGAGCAGACGGTGCGCGAGCTGCTCGAGCTCTGCGCCCGAACCTGCGATGCGTGCGCAGCCGAGTGCGAGCGGCACGACCACGAGCATTGCCGGTTGTGCGCGCAGATGTGCCGCGAATGCGCCGAGGACTGCCGAAACGCCGACGCGTCAGTAGCGGCCTAGGCGGCCTTTTGTTGCTGTTCCTTCCGCCACTTGGCGAGCTTCTTTAGCACCATGTCTCGCTTCAGCCGCGAGAGGTGGTCGATGAACAGCACGCCGTTCAGGTGGTCCATCTCGTGCTGGAGGCACACGGCGAGGAGGCCGTCGATTTCCTCCTCGTAGGTCTTGCCCTTCTCGTCCTGCCAGCGGGCGCGGATGCGGTCGGGGCGCATGACCTCGGCATATTGCTCCGGCACCGAAAGGCAGCCTTCGGTGTAGGGCACCTCATTGTCAGAGTGCCAGAGGATCTCGGGATTGATGAACACCCGCGGGTCCTTGACGTTCGGGCTCTCGGGATCGTCGGGGTCCTGGGGCTCCTGAAGGTCGATCACCAGCAGGCGGATGGGCACGCCGACCTGCACGGCGGCGAGGCCGATCCCCGGCGCGTCGTACATCGTCTCGAACATGTCCGCGACGAGCGTCTTCAGCTCATCGTCGAACGTCTCCACCGGCTTGGAGATCTGCCGAAGGACAGCGTCGGGCGTCTCGTAGATGCGGCGAATGGCCATCAGGTGAATTTAGGTCCTGTCTCTGACGCGTTCAAGCAATAGGCCGCCGCGCGCGAAGAGCCTGGGCGAGCGTCCCCTCGTCAAGATAGTCGAGCTCGCCTCCGACGGGAAGTCCGTGGGCCAACTGACTGAGACGGATGGGAAAAGCTTCGAGGCGTTCGGCGAGATAATGGGCGGTGGTCTGGCCTTCGAGCGTCGCGTTCATCGCCAGCACGACCTCGTCGATGCCGCCCGCAGACACGCGGCGGACGAGCTGGTCGATGCTGAGGTCCTGCGGCCCTACCCCTTCGAGTGCCGACAAGCGTCCTCCGAGCACATGGTAGCGGCCCGGGAACAGCCTCGAACGATCGAGCGCCCAGAGGTCGGCGACCTCCTCGACGACGCACAGCATCTTCTCGTCCCGGCGCGGGTCGCGGCAGATGCTGCACGGGTCGGAGGTGTCGACATTGCCGCAGGTCGAGCAGACGGAGAGCTTGTCGGCGACGTTCTGGAGGGCCGCGAGGAGCGGCTGCAGCGCGGTCTCCCGTTTCTTCATCAGGTGAAGCACCGCACGCCGCGCCGATCGCGGGCCGAGGCCCGGCAGCCGGGCGAGCGCCTGCGAAAGCGCTTCGATCTCCTGTGACGCCATGGTGCGCCACTCCTTGACCGCGCTTGCCCTGCCCCGCAAGTGCGCTTCCGATGCGCATGATCTTCATGGGATCGCCGGACTTCGCCGTGCCGAGCCTCGACGCCCTGGTGGAGACCAGGCACGAGGTGGCCGCGGTCTATGCGCAGCCGCCGCGGCCGGCGGGTCGCGGGAAAGCCGAGCGCAAGACGGCGGTTCACGAACGGGCGGAGGCGCTCGGGATCGAGGTGCGCACGCCGCGGACGCTGCGCGATCCGGAGGAACAGGAGCGGTTCGCGGCGCTGGATGCCGATTTGGCGGTGGTTGCGGCTTATGGGCTGATCCTGCCCAAGCCGATCCTCGACGCCCCGAAGCGCGGGATCGTCAACGTCCACGCCTCGCTTCTTCCCCGCTGGCGCGGCGCGGCGCCGATCCAGCGGGCGATTCTCGCCGGCGACGAGGTCAGCGGCGTGACCATCATGCAGGTGGACGAAGGGCTGGACACCGGCCCAATGCTGCTCAAGCGCGAGCTCGTCATTCGCGACAAGAATGCAGGGCAAGTTACGGAAGAACTGGCAGAACTCGGTGCACGAGCCTTGGTTGAATGGCTCGACCACCCAACTGCGCCAGAGCCGCAGCCGGAGGACGGCGCGACCTATGCCTCTAAGATCGACAAGGCCGAGGCGCGGATCGACTGGCGCCGGAGCGCGGGGGAGATCGAGCGGCAGGTCCGCGCCTTTGAACCGGTGCCGGGCGCCTGGTTCGAGGTGGATGGCGAGCGGGTGAAGCTGCTCGACGCCGAGGCAGGCGATGATGCGTCGGGCAGACCGGGCGAAGTGCTCGACAATTGCTTGAACATAGCATGCGGCTCTGGATACATCCGCCCTCTGAAGGTGCAGCGGGCCGGACGGGCGCCGATGACTGCAGGCGAGCTGCTGCGCGGTTTCGCGATCCCCGAGGGCACGATCCTGCCGTGACCCGCTGGCGGCTGACGATCGACTATGACGGCGGGCCCTTCATGGGCTGGCAGCGGCAGGAGCACGGGCCGTCGGTCCAGCAGGCGCTCGAGGAAGCGCTCGAGCGGATGACGGGTGAACAAGCGCAGGTTACGGCCGCGGGGCGAACGGACGCAGGCGTCCACGCCCTCGCCATGTCGGCGCACGTCGACGTCATGAAGTCACTTACGCCGCATCGGCTGCGCGAGGGCCTGAACGCCCTGGTGCGGCCGCAGCCGGTATCGGTCCTGGCGGTCGAGGAGGTCGCCGACGACTGGCACGCGCGCTTCTCATGCGTCGGGCGGCGCTATCTCTACCGGATCCTGGCACGGCGAGCGCCGCCGGCCCTCGATGCGGATCGGGTGTGGCACATTGCCGTGCCGCTCGAGGTGGAGGCGATGCGCGAAGGCGCGGCGCACCTCGTCGGCAAGCATGATTTCACGACGTTCCGCTCGGCGCAGTGCCAGTCGGACAGCCCGGTGAAGACTCTCGATTCTCTCGAAGTGAGCCGCGTCGGAGAAGAAATCCACGTGACCGCCGCCGCGCGCAGCTTCCTCCACCACCAGGTGCGCTCGATGGTGGGATGCCTCGCGATGGTCGGACGCGGGCAATGGCAGCCGGAGGACATGAAGAAGGCGCTGGAGGCCCGCGACCGCTCGGCGCTCGGCTTCAACGCGCCGCCGCACGGGCTCTACTTCGTCGAGGCGGTTTATCCCGATTCCTGAGCCGTCTCCCGCCTGCGGGAGAGGGTTGGGTGAGGGTCTGTCTTCTTCCGGAGGACCGAAAATCCCTCACCCGCTCGCTGCCGCGAGTCGACCTCTCCCGCAAGCGGGAGAGGTGAGTTCTACTCGGCCGCGAGCGCGTCGAACACCTGCGCTGCCAAATACTTCTCCGCGTCGAGCGCGGCCATGCAGCCGGTGCCGGCGGCCGTGACCGCCTGGCGGTAGATCTTGTCCATGACGTCGCCGCAGGCGAACACGCCCTCGACGCTGGTCTTGGTCGTGCCGGGCTCGACGAGGATGTAGCCGTCGGAATCGAGGTCGAGCTGGCCCTTGAACAGCTCGGTCGCGGGCTGGTGGCCGATGGCGACGAACGCGCCTTCGACCTCGACCCGGCTGACCTCGCCGGTACGCTTGTTGCGGATATCGAGGCCGACCAGGGCCTCGGGATCGCCGCCGCCGACGAACTCGACCACCTCGCTGTCCCAGATGACGTTGATCTTCTCGTTGGCGAACAGCCGGTCCTGCAGGATCTTCTCGGCGCGCAGAGTGTCGCGGCGATGGATCAGGGTGACATCATGGCTGTGGTTGGTCATGTACAGCGCTTCCTCGACCGCGGTGTTGCCGCCGCCGATCACCGCGACCTTTTTGCCGCGGTAGAAGAAACCGTCGCAGGTCGCACAGGCCGAAGCGCCCCTGCCCTTCATATGCTCTTCCGAAGGGAGATTGAGCCATTTGGCCTGGGCGCCCGTCGCGATCACCAAGGCGTCGGCGAAATATTGCGTGCCACTGTCGCCCGTCAGCCGGAAGGGCCGCCGCGAGAGGTCGACCTCGCTGATATGATCCCAGACGACCTTGGTCCCGACATGCTCGGCCTGGGCCTGCATCTCCTCGACCAGCCAGGGTCCCTGGATGACTTCGCGGAAGCCGGGATAGTTTTCGACATCGGTCGTGGTGGTGAGCTGACCGCCGGGCTGAATCCCCTGGATGACGATCGGCGAGAGGCCGGCGCGCGCGGCGTAGATGGCTGCGGTGAGCCCGGCCGGCCCGGAGCCGAGCACGGCCACGCGCGTCGAAATGCTGCTGGTCATCGGGCGGATTTAGGGTGCCCTAATCCGCCCGGCAACGGCGAAAAGTTCGCGCCTAGACCGCCCTTCGGCCAGCGACGAAATTCCAGATCAGAACGATGATCCCGATGACGAGCAGGATGTGGATCAGCCCGCCCGCCACGTGGAAGGCGAAAAAGCCGAGCGCCCACAGGATCAGCAGAATGATGGCGATGGTCAAAAGCATGTCGCTTGTCTCCTAATTCAATTCTCTGAGCTTGCGCTCAACGGGTCAGACGGCCCTCCGGCCGACGATGAAATTCCAGATCAGGATGACGATCGCGATGATCAGGAGGAGGTGAATCCACCAGGCCACGACGTAGCCGCCGATGAAGCCGAGCGCCCAAAG
>JABFXK010000229.1 GCA_013361785.1 Sphingomonas sp. | reverse complement strand
TCCTGCCGACATAGTGCGAGCGGATGATGCCCAGTTCGAACGGGATCCGGCTCGCCAGGGAAAAGCCGATCGCCGCCGGGACTCCGCTGTCCGGCACCGGCACGACATAATCGGCATCGACGGGTGCTTCACGGGCGAGCTCGGCGCCGATGTTCTTGCGCACTTCGTACACCGACACGCCGTCGGCGACGCTGTCGGGCCGCGAAAAATAGACATGCTCGAAGATGCACGGCCGCGGCGGGACCTTCTCGAAGGGACGGAATGAGCGGATGCCCGAATCATTGACGAGCACGACCTCGCCGGGCTCTACGTCGCGCAGGAAGCTCGCGCCGATCACGTCGAGCGCCACTGTCTCGCTGGCGAAAATCGTCGCTTCGCCGAGCTTGCCCATCACCAGCGGCCGAATACCGAGCGGGTCGCGGCAGGCGATCAGTCCTTCCTCGGTCAGCACCACGAGCGAGTAGGCGCCTTCGTCCTGCTTTAGCGCGTCCGTCAGCCGGTCGAGCGTCGTCGTGCAGTGCGAGGTCGCGACGAGGTGGATGATCACCTCGGTGTCGCTGGTCGACTGGAAGATCGAGCCGCGGCGGTTGAGCGTCCGTCTCAGCTTCATCGCGTTGGACAGGTTGCCATTGTGGGCGACCGCGAAGCCGCCCTCGGCAAGCTCGGCGAACAAAGGCTGGACGTTGCGCAGCGCCGTCTCGCCGGTGGTCGAATAACGCACATGTCCGATCGCGGTATGGCCGGGCAGCCGGCGCATGACGTCGTCGCGGTCGAAATTGCCCGCGACGTGGCCCATCGCCCTATGCGAGTGGAAATGCTTGCCGTCGTGGGTGGTGATGCCCGCGGCCTCCTGGCCGCGGTGCTGAAGCGCATGCAGGCCGAGGGCGACGAAGCTCGCCGCATTGTCGGCGCCCCAGATGCCGAAAATGCCGCACTCCTCGTGCAACTTGTCGTCATCGAACGGATTGGTCGTCAGCATGCTTCCTGGGTCCCCGGCACCCCGTGTGCGTCTGTCCGACGGCATATAGGGCGAGGGCTGGCTTTTGTCGCCCCTGCCCTGAATAAACCGTGAAATTTTAACCGCTTAGCTGTCTTAGCTCTTGTAAAGAGCGGGGAATTTCCGCTTCAGCGCCGAGATTTTCGGCCGGTCGTTCACGAGGATGTAGGGCAAGTAGGGGTGCTCCGCCGCGAAATGCTGGTGGTAGCGTTCGGCGGGGTAGAAGCCGCCGCGTTCGATTCGGGTGGCAATCGGCTTCGACCAGATATGCGCGGAGTTCAGCCGCGAGATGTAGGCGGTGGCGAACTTCTGCTGATCCGGCGACTGCGGAAAAATGGCGGAGCGGTAGCTCGACCCGACGTCCGGACCCTGGCGGTTGAGCTGGGTGGGATCGTGCGCCACGGTGAAATAGATTTCGAGCAGTTTGCCGTAGCTGATCTGCGAGGGATCATAGGTGATCTTCACCGCCTCTGCGTGACCGGTGCCCTCCGAGCTGACCTTGTCATAGGTCGCATCGCGCGCGGTCCCGCCTGCATAGCCGGAAACGACATTGGTGACGCCTTTCACATGCTCGTACACCCATTCCATGCCCCAGAAGCAGCCGCCGGCGAGCACGGCGGTTTCGGTTTTGGGCGGCTGAGCCATCACCGGGGCTGGTGCCGCGGTCATCAGCAGGAGTGGGAGCATCAGGCGCTTCATCATCGATCCTTTCGATAGCGTATCTAATGTACACAAGCCGACATTTACAGCGGCTGGACGGACCATGGCCTCCGCAATAGGACGCTGCTGACACGGAGGTAAGCGAATGCCCACCTACAAGGCGCCGGTACGTGAGACCCGCTTCGTCCTCGATGAGGTACTGGACATCGGCCGCTATTCGAACCTGCCAGGCTTCGCCAATGCGTCATCCGACCTCGTCGAAGCGATCCTCGAGGAAGCGGGCCGTTTCTGCGAGGAGGTGCTCCAGCCGCTGAACCGCGTCGGGGACGAGGTCGGCTGCAAGCGCGCCGACAATGGCTCCGTGACAACTCCGCCGGGCTTCAAGGAGGCGTGGCAGCAATGGGTCGAGGCCGGATGGCCGACGCTGACGGCGCCGGAGGAATTCGGTGGCCAAGGGCTTCCCCAGGTTATCGGCACCGCCATCGGCGAATACGTCCTCTCCGCCAACCACAGCTTCGAGATGTACCAGGGGCTTACCAGCGGCGCGATTGCTGCCCTGGTCGTCAAGGCGTCAGACGAGCTCAAGCAGCGCTATGTGCCGAACATGGTGACCGGCAAATGGACCGGCACCATGAACCTCACGGAGCCGCATGCCGGCACCGACCTCGGGCTGCTCAAGACACGCGCCGAGCCGAACGACGACGGCAGCTTTTCGATCACCGGGACGAAGATCTTCATCTCCTCCGGAGAGCACGACCTGAGCGAGAACATCATCCATCTCGTGCTCGCCAAACGCGCGGGAGCGCCCGACACGGGCAAAGGCATTAGCCTCTTCGTCGTACCGAAATATCTTGTGAATGAGGACGGCAGCCTCGGCGAGCGCAACTCCGTCTCCTGCGGCGCGCTCGAAAAGAAGATGGGAATCCACGGCAACGCGACCTGCGTCATGAACTATGACGGGGCCAAAGGCTGGATCGTCGGCGAGGGCGAGAAGGGACTCCAGGCGATGTTCATCATGATGAACGCCGCGCGCCTGGGCGTTGGTCTCCAGGGGCTCGCCCAGGGCGAGGTCGCCTACCAGAATGCCGCCATTTACGCGCGCGAGCGGCGGCAGAGTCGCGCGCTGAAGGAAGCCGAACGCGACCCGAACGCGCGCGCGGACCCGATCATCGTCCACCCGGACGT
This sequence comes from Sphingomonas sp., assembly GCA_013361785.1. Lineage (GTDB taxonomy): Bacteria > Pseudomonadota > Alphaproteobacteria > Sphingomonadales > Sphingomonadaceae > Sphingomicrobium. The sequence continues at coordinate 26 of JABFXK010000229.1, read as the reverse complement.
CCGCCGAATGCTGATGGAGTCGCGCG
>JABFXK010000214.1 GCA_013361785.1 Sphingomonas sp. | reverse complement strand
GGCCGCTGTTCCAACGGCGGCTCCGGCGCCAAGCTGCGGCGCCCCGGCGACCAGGCCCGAGGCGATGCCCGGGCCGAAGATCCCGAGGCCGAACAGTGCGAGGCTCGCAAGCACCAGGCTCATTGCACCCATGAGATCGGGCTGCTGCCCGTTGGCGGCAGCCCTGAATTCGTCGAAGAAGCCGGAGCCGATCCCGACGATCACCGCCAGCACCATGACCTTAATGCCGGAGGAAATGACGTTTCCGAGCACCCGCTCGGCAAGGAAACTGGTCCGGTTCCAGAGCGCGAACGGGACCAGCACGAAGCCGGCGAGGGTGGTCAGCTTGAACTCGATCACGGTGATGAACAGCTGGATCGCAAGCACGAAGAAAGCGATGATCACGAACAGCCAGGCGATCAGCAGCACCGCGATCGTCAGGAAATTCTCGAAGAAGCCGACCGGCCCCAGCAGCTGGCTGACCTGCTCGAGCAGGGGCTTGGCCGCATCGAAGCCGGTCGAGGCGATGAACCCCGGCCGAAGCAGGTCGTCCGGCGACAGCTTGCCGCCTCCCGCCGTGATCCCGAGCCCGGCGAACGACTTGAAGATGACGTCCGCAAGCGTCGCAAAGCTGCCGATGATCAGCGCGAAGGCGCCGACATAGAGGATCTTCTTCAAAAAGCGGCCGATGACGTCATTCTCGCCGCCCATCGCCCAGAACAGGCCGGCGAGCGTGATGTCGATCCCGACCAAAGTCGTGGTCAGGAAGGCGACGTCGCCGCGCAGCAGCCCGAAACCGCTGTCGATGTATTGGATGAACGCCGCCATGAAGCGGTCGATGACGTTGAGGTCGCCCATCAGCGTTCTTCTCGGATTCCTTTGTCCGTGAGGGGGCCGCGGGGCTCCCCGAAGGGGGAGTCGGAAGCCCCGCGGCGGGCGCCGGACAGCGTCACGCGACTGCCTGCGCCCATGGTATTCGCTCAGTTGCGCGGGGCTCCGTCGAGGAACCGGCGGGTGGTCGCGCGCCCGTCCTCCTCGGCCTGCGTCCGCCGCGCCCGATCGAGCGCCGCCTCGCGAAATTCGGAGGCCATCAGATTCTGCAGCTGGAGCTGCTGCTTGACGCTGAGCGCGAGCAACTGGTTGGCGGCCTGGCTCACCTGGAGCGCTCCGACCGCACCCTGGCTGCTCGCGGCGAGCTCATTGAGGACACCGGCGTCCTCCTTCACATTCTCGGCGACCTGGGCCTGAACGCCCATCGCCTGCTTGTAGGCCGCGGTCGCGGCGTCGAGCCGCGAGCGCGCGGCGGCGACCCGCTGGTCGCCCGTCAGGGCCTGCTGCAGGGCTCCCGGGAAGAGGGTCTTGATCTGCTGGTCGAGACCCTGGACCTTGAAGTCGATCGCCTGCGCCTGCTCCATCAGCTGATCGATGCGCTGCATGGCGGAGGTGATCTTCTGCAGCTGCGGGAAGTCGATCGTCTGCAGGTTCTTCGCCATGTTCTGCAGCATCGAGGCTTCATTCTGCAGCGACTTCACCTGGTTATTGATCTGCTCGAGGGCCCGCGCCGCCTGCAGCAGGTTCTGGGAGTAATTGGTGACGTCGAACACGGGCAGCGCCGCGGCCGCGGGCTGCAGCGGCAGCACGACGCAGGTGCCGATCACGGTGATGCTCATCATAGCCGCGCAAAGCGCCGCAGGAATCCTCTTCATTTCTGTTCTCCTTCATCGGGGGCTGGAAATTGGTCGATGAGCGCCGCCGCCCAGTCGAGGCCGCGCGCACGCAAGAAGCGGGCGAGAAATTCTTCGCCGCCGCCCTCCTCGAGCAGGCCGTCGATGAGGCGCTGAGAGCCTGGGTCCGATGCGCCGCAGACGCTCAAGGCGATCTTGCCGAGGGCGAGGTCGAACAGGCGATTGCCGCGCCGCGACTGCAGATAATAATCCCGCTTGGGCGTGGCGCGCGCGATGAGCTCGATCTGGCGCTCGTTGAGGCCGAAGGCCTCATAGGCCTCGCGCGCCTGCGGCTCGATTGCGCGATCGTTGGGCAGGAAGATCCGCTGCGGACAGCTCTCGATGATCGCCGGCGCAATGCTGCTCGACGAAATGTCGGCAAGCGACTGGGTCGCGAACACCACCGCGACATTCTTCTTGCGCAGCACCTTCAGCCACTCGCGGATGCGCGCGGCGAACAAAGGATTGTCGAGAAACAGCCAGGCTTCGTCGAGGAGCAGGAGGGTCGGCCGGCCGTCGAACTTTTCCTCGAGACGATGGAAAAGGTAGGAAAGCACCGGCGGCACCGCACCCGGCCGGCCCATCAAGGTCTCTGTCTCGAAAGCATGGACGTCGGCGAGCGCGAGCCGGTCCTCGGCAGCATCGAGCAACGACCCAAACGTCCCCTCGAGGGTGAAGGGCTGCAGAGCGGACTTGAGCGCATTGGACTGGAGCAGCAGCGACAGGCCGGTGAGCGTCCGTTCATTGGGCGGCGCCGAGGCGAGGCTCAGCAGCGCCGACCATAAAGCGTCCTTCACCTCGGGCGTGACCTGGACCTTCTGATGCTCGACCAGCCCGGCGAGCCACTCGGCGGCCCAGCTGCGGTTCGCAGCCTCATGAATCCGGCGCAGTGGCTGGAAGGCGAGCGCGGCGCCCTCGCTCGCGCCGAGCTCATGATGGGCACCGCCCATCGCCAGGACCGCCGCGCGCGCGGACCAGCCCTTGTCGAAGATGAAGACCCGCGCCCCTGGATGGCGCCGGAATTGCAGCGCCAGCAGCGCGAGCAGCACCGACTTGCCGGCGCCGGTGGGGCCGACCACCAAGAGATGGCCGACGTCGCCGACATGGGTCGAGAGTCGGAACGGCGTCGAGCCGCTGGTCTCGGCGAACAGCAAAGGCGGCCCGTTGAGATGCGCGTTGCGCGCCGGCCCGGCCCAGACCGAGGACAAAGGCATCAAGTGCGCGAGATTGAGCGTGTGGACGAGGGGCTCGCGGACGTTGGCATAGACCTGGCCGGGAAGACTCGACAGCCAGGCTTCGACCGCGTTCAGCCGCTCGCGCTTCACGGTGAAGCCGAGAGAGTTCACCACCCGCTCCACGGCCCTGACCTTTTCGTCCGCGCGCGCGGGATCGACATCGGCGACTGTAATGGTCGTCGTCAGATAGCCGAAGGCGACATGGTCCTGCCCGAGCTCCTGGAGCGCCAAATCGGCGTCCATGACCTTATTGTCGGCATCACTGTCGAGCAGCTGCACCGGCTGGTTTGTCATCACTTCGCGCAAAAGCGCGGTTACCGACTTCCTCTTGTTGAACCATATCCGGCGAAGCCGGGTCAGCTCCTTGGCGGCGTCCGCGCGATCGAGCGCAATGAACCGCGTCACCCAACGATAGGCGACGTCCTGGTGGTTGAGCGCATCGAGGATCCCGGGCCGGCTCAGCGCCGGAAAGCCGAGCACGGTCAAAGTCCGCAGATGCAAATCACCAAGCATCGGTTCGAGCCCGCCGGTCAAGGGCGTGTCGGCGATGAAGGCGTCGAGATACATGGGCGTGTCGGGCACCGAGACGCGATGGTGCGAGGCTGACACCGTGCCGTGCAGAAAGGTCAGCGTCTCCGCGTCGTCGAGCGCCCGCACCTCGGGCATCAGCCCCGACAGCAAATCGAGGGCTCGATCCGTGTCGGCGACGAAGCGGGAGAGCGCTTCGTGCCAGTCGCGCCCCTGCCCGCTCGAACCGCCCTCGACGAGTGCGCGCTCGGCGCGCGCTTCGCTGTCCGCCGGCGGCAGCCAGACCAGGGTCAGGTGATAGCGGCTCTCGAAGTGGTCGCGCCCGCCTTCGAAGCTCGCCTGCCGCTCGCTGTCGACTAACCAGGAGGCAGGGTCGGGAAAGCGGCTGTCGGGATAGCCAAGAGCCTCGACGCGCTCGGCGTCAAAGAACAGGGCCCAGCCCGAGCCGAAGCGCTTCAGCATATTATTGACCCGCGCCGCCACCGCCATCAGCTCGGCGTCGGTCGCGCTCTCGAGATCCGGACCGCGGAACCTGAGCGTGCGCTGGAAGCTGCCGTCCTTGTTGAGCACCACCCCCGGCGCGACCAAAGCCGCCCAGGGCAGATGGTCGGCGAGCCGGTCGGCGCGGCTGCGATATTCGGCAAGGTTCAGCATGAAAGATGCGCCCGCTGTCGCAGGTGCCGGACCAGCACGGCCGCGAAGTCGGGATCGCGCTTGGCGGCGAGCACGGCGACCGAATGACCGACAGCCCACAAGACGAGGCCGGCGATCCACTGCTGCAATCCAAGGCCGAGCGCGGCCGCGACCGTGCCGTTGAGGATGGCGAGCGAGCGCGGCGCTCCGCCGAGGAGGATCGGCTCGACCAAAGCGCGGTGGACCGGCGCCTCGTAGCCTTCGGGATGCTGTGAAGCGGCGCTCACGAAATCAGCGCTCCGCCGCCGAAGCTGAAGAAGGACAGGAAGAAGGACGATGCGGCAAAGGCGATCGACAGGCCGAAAATGATCTGGATCAGCCGCCTGAAACCCCCGGCGGTCTCGCCGAAGGCGAGCGTCAGGCCGGTGGTGATGATGATGATCACCGCGACGATCTTGGCGACCGGGCCCTGGACCGATTCCAGCACCTTCTCGAGCGGCGCTTCCCACGGCATGCCGGAGCCGGCCGCCTGGGCCTGGCTGGCGGCAATCATCGCCGCCGCAGCGGCAGCGGCGCTAGCGGCGCGGAGACAAAGCACGAATGGTCGGACTCGCATGGTCATTCTCCTCGATCGTCGTGTTGGTCGGGGTTCGCGGCGCGCAGCGCATAGTCGCCGGCCGCATCCAGGCCCTCGACGCACTCGAGAGCGGCGATGCGCCGCGCGGTGCCGCGGCCGGCGATGAAGACGATGAGGTCGATTGCCTCGGCGATCAGCTGCCGCGGGACGGTCACGACCGCTTCCTGGATCAGTTGCTCGAGCCGGTAGAGCGCGGACGCTGCGCTGTTGGCGTGGACGGTCGCGATCCCGCCCGGATGGCCCGTGTTCCAGGCCTTGAGCATGTCGAGCGCCTCGCCCCCGCGCACCTCGCCGACGATGATCCGGTCGGGCCGCAGCCTCAGGGTCGAACGCACGAGGTCGGCCATGGTGACCACGCCCGGGCTCGTGCGGAGTGCGACCGTGTCGGGCGCGGCGCACTGCAGCTCGCGCGTGTCCTCGATCAGGATCACCCGCTCGTCGCGCGGCGCCAGCTCGGCGAGAAAGGCGTTGGCGAGCGTCGTCTTGCCCGAGCTGGTGCCTCCCGCGATGAGGATGTTGCGCTTCTCGACCACCGCGAGGCTCAAGAGCCGCGCGACCTCTGCGCTGATGATGCCGTCGCCGACATAGTCGGCGAGCCCGTAGATGCGCGACGCCGGCTTGCGGATCGAAAAGCAGGGCCCCGGCGCGACCGGCGGAAGCAGCCCTTCGAACCGCTCGCCCGCAAGGCCGTCGCCATGCGGCGGGAGCTCGGCGCTGACGATCGGCGAACCCCCGTGCACCTCGGTGCGGGCATGGCTCGCGACCAGCCGGATGATCCGCTCGACCTGGTCGGGCTCGAGCCTCGCGCCGGTCTCGCAGCGCCCCGCGCCAAGCCGGTCGAGACGCAATATCCCGTCGGGATTGACCATGATTTCGATGACCTGGCGGTCGGCAAAGGCGGCCGCGATCGCCGGCCCCATCGCCGTGCGCAGCATCGCCCGCTTGCGGTCCGAAGATTCGGCGGCGCTCATTCGGGATCCTCGGGAACGAACGTCAGCCGTCCGCTTGCAAGCTGCTGGCCCACGCGCTCGACGAAGACCTTGAAGCGGTCGCGCCCGATCGCCTGCGCCGCCTTGTCGCCTTCCGGCAGCGGCGCGTTCACGGTGAGCATGTAGCGGACGAACAGAGCGAGGCTCTCGAGCTCGATCTGACCATTGCGCTCGATCCGCGCGAGCTGATTGGACAGGCGGTCGAGCCTTGCCATGAAGCGATGCTCGAGCGCGTCAGCGCCCTTGCGGTCGAGCCACGCGGCGACCGCCGCGGCAAGAATCCGCGACTTGGACGCTCCGGGCCCGCGGGCAAGCGCTTCGAGGCGCTCGCTGAGCTCCCGGGACAGGAACAATTGGTGGCGGACGAGGTCGGCGCGCGCCATCGTCAGGCTCCGAAGCTCGGCAGCAGATCGTGGCCGCGATCCGCCCCCTGGTTGATTCCGTCGGCGGCGACCACAGGCGCCAGCGGCAGCATCCGCGCTAGCAATGACGCCCCGTCCAGCTCTTCCTCGTCATCGCCAAGCCCGAGCGGATCGCCCTGTTCGACCGGCGCCGTTCGCATCGCCTCCTCGGCCAGCCCGGGATGGCGCTGCTGCTGAAGGCTGCCGTCGCCCCCGCACCCCAGCCCGTCCTCCTCCGCGGCCATCACGACCGGGGGTGCGATGAGGCCCGCCCAGTCGTGGTTCCGCTGCGGCGGACAATCGGAATAACCGCCTTCGTCAAGGGCTGGCGGAGGGCACAGACGGCCGGTGAAGCGCCGGTCCTCATAATAGCGCAGCTTCCTGGCGCGGATCGGCGGCGTGCCCGACAGCAGGACCAGCTCGTCGCTCGGCGGCAACTGCATGACCTCGCCCGGCGTGAGCAGCGGACGCGAGGTCTCCTGGCGGCTGACCATCACATGGGCGAGCCAGGGCGCGAGCCGGTGGCCGGCATAATTGCGCATCGCGCGCTGCTCGGTCGCCGTGCCGAGCGCGTCCGAGATGCGCCGCGCGGTGCGCTCGTCGTTGGTCGCGAAGGCGACCCGGACATGACAATTGTCGAGGATCGAATTGTTCTCGCCATAGGCCTTGGCGATCTGGTTCAGGGACTGGGCGATTAGGACGGCGCGGATTCCATAGCCGGCCATGAAGGCGAGCGCCGTCTCGAAGAAATCGAGCCGCCCCAGCGCCGGGAACTCGTCGAGCATCAGCAGCAGCTGCCGCTCCGGCCGGCCGTCGGCGGACTGCAACCGCTCGGTTAGGCGGCGGCCGATCTGGTTCAACACCAGGCGCACCAAAGGCTTGGTCCGCGAGATGTCCGATGGCGGGACCACGAGATAGAGCGAGACCGGCCGCTCGGCATGGAGCAAATCGTCGATGCGCCAGTCGCAGGCCGACGTCACCTCGGCGACCGTCGGATCGCGATAGAGTCCGAGGAAGGACATGGCGGTCGACAGCACGCCCGAGCGCTCATTGTCCGACTTGTTCAGAAGCTCGCGCGCGGCCGATGCGACGACCGGATGGACCCCGTCTGCGCCGAGATGGCCGGTGGTCATCATCGCCCGCAATGTCGCAACGAAGCTGCGGGTCGGATCGGACAGAAGGCAAGCGACGCGCGCGAGCGTCTTCTCTTCCTCGGCGTAGAGGACGTGAAGGATGGCGCCGACCAGCAGGGAGTGGCTGGTCTTCTCCCAATGGTTGCGCCGCTCGAGCGCGCCTTCCGGATCGACCAGGATGTCGGCGATATTCTGGACGTCGCGCACTTCTTCAGGCCCGCGCCGCACCTCGAGCAGAGGATTGTAGCGCGCCGAACGAGCGTCGGTCGGGTTGAACAGCAAGCAGTGCGAGAAGCGCGAACGCCAGCCGGCGGTCAGCTGCCAATTCTCGCCTTTGATGTCGTGGACGACGGCCGAGCCGGTCCAGCTGAGCAAGGTCGGGACCACCAGTCCGACGCCCTTGCCGCTGCGCGTCGGCGCGAAGGCCATGACATGCTCGGGGCCATCGTGCCGCAGATAGGATCCGCCCAGCGCACCGAGGAACACGCCGGCATCGCCGAACAGACCGGCGGCGCGCACTTCCTTCTCGGTCGCCCAGCGCGCCGAACCGTAGGTCGTGACCAACCCCGACTGACGCGCGCGCCAAAGCGACCCTCCGACCGCGGCTGCGCAGCCGAGAAAGCCGCTTGCCCCGGCCAGCGCCCCCGCCCTGTCGAACACCGCCGGCGCATAAGCATCATAATGGAACCACCAGCCGAACAGGGCCCAGGGCCGGTAGAGCGGGAGATGGCCGAGCCGGAACCAGGGCGCGCCGAGCTCGGGCTGGTAGGCGAGCATGGCGGCGGCCCATTGGGTCGCCGCCCACAGGCCAAGCATCATGATCGCGAAGACCACCAGGATCTGGCCGATCAGCAGCTTGGTGGGCGTCATCCGGGAACTCCCCGCCGGCCCCGCGCCGGCGACGCCACCGGGATGGGAGACTCAGGCGAGTCGGCAGTAGTGCCTGCTCGACGCAGCGAGGTGCCGCTCGACGAATCTCCCGCCGGCGCGCCCCCGGCGCGGCTAGATTTCGATCCCGCGCTCGCGCGCGAAGCTCCACGAAATGCCGGCGCGCGGCCGGACCAGCCCGGACATGTCGCGCCCGAGCGCCCGCTCAAGCACCGGCTTCCACGGCACCAGCGAGAACTCGCGACTGTTCTCGACGAGCGCGAAGCGCCCCGACACGAGGTCCATGCGCCGGCGCACCACGCCCTCGATGTGCGTTCCCGGGCGCAGCTCGACAAAGTCCTTGCCGCTTTCGCCCCGCAGCCCGGACGCAACGCGCGACAGCTCGCGCCGCTGCAGCTGCTCCAGCAGGTTGGACGGGAACAAAATCGTCCCCTGCTCCTCGTGCGCGAGCCCCTCCTGCACCAACCACGCGCGGCGAAGCGCGAGCGCCGAGCGGACCTCGCGCCCGAACCCGCTGTCGCGGACGCCTTCCTGATCGTCGCCCACGAGCCGGCGGTCGAGCCAGGTCGCGCCTTCCGCCCCGTGCAGCTGCTCGAGCGGCAATGCCGAGAGGAGCTCGACGTCGACCGGCCTCGCCCTGGCGCGCAGCTGTTCGTGGCGCACCGCCCGCTCGAGATAGTCCGGCGGGATCGACCAGCTGCCGTCCCCGGCCCGCTCGACGCCGCCGACGCCCCTCCGGATCGCCTCCAGCCGCCGCACATGCGCCTGCGCAAACTCCACAGAGGCGCCCGGCTCCGCGGCACGATGAAGCTCGGCGCTGTACCGACCTGCATTGCGTGCAGCGATGGCGGCGATGCGCTCGTCCGTATCGCGGGCATCCACCTGACGCGGCGCCACCCGGACGATCGCTCCGGCCGGAAGCCCCTCCGTTCCATCGGCCCGGCCGATCTCGACATAATGGCTGCGGCCGTCGAGCCCGTCGATCACCAGATAGTGACGGTCGTTGAGCTCGTCGGCGAGCCCCCGCACAAGCAGTCGACCGGTCACGGTTCCACCGGCTTCGGGGCGATAGATCACCTGCTCGGACTGCGCACGCTCCACACCTCGCGCGGTCAGCGCCCGCTGCATCGTCCGGATGATGTCGCCGCGCTCGCCAAGCGCCCGCAGCCTCGGTTCGAGCTTGTCGTCCAGCCGCCAGCGTCCGCCACCCACTTCTTCGGCAAGACCCAGCGCCTCGAGCTTGCGCAGCCGCCCGGTCCGGAGCGCATGGTCGGCCATGCCGCGCCCCGAAGCAGCGACGGTCCGCGCCGCATCCATGTCGCGCATGAGCCGGCGGTCGATCGCCGTCAGCCGCTCGGCGTGGACGTCGAGCCGCAGCCGACGCTGGATCTCGATCTCGGTCCTTGGGCCGAGGTCGAGCGTGACCAGCTCGGTCAGCCGCTCGCGCATGCCGCGCTTGATATAGTCGGGGGCGATGACGAGGTTCGCGCCCCTGTCGTCTACGCCACGAAGCATGATGTGCGTGTGCGGGTGCAAAGTATCGACATGGTCGGCCGCGACCCAGTCGAGCCGCGTTTCGAGATCCTCCTCCATCCGCGCCATGAAGCGCCGGACGAGCGGCCGAAGGTCCTCATATTCGGCGCCGTCCTCGGCCGAGACGATGAACCGGAACTGATGGCGGTCCCCCTCGCAACGCTCGAGAAAAGCCCGTCCGTCCGCCTCATCCTCCGCGGCCGAATAGAGCCGGCCGGGCGCGCCGTCGCGCGTCACGCCGTCGCGCTGGATGTAGCGCAGGTGCGCGCGCGCCGCGGCCAGCGCCCTGCCGCCCAGGCGCACCAGCCGCGTCTTGACGATCGCCCGCCGCGCCCGAAGGCCGGCGAACCGGTCGCGCGCGCCAAGCATCCGCGCCACCACCCCGCCGCGCCCGATGCGGCTCCCGGCAAAACGCCGCCCGCCGCGCTTCGGCATTCCCGAGCGCGCCGCCGCGGCAAGCACCGCGTGCAGATATTTGCGGCCCTTGCGCGATCCCGCGGAACGCATGCGCCCGAGGCGCGGCTCGAACAGATCGTCCTCGCTCATCCTGACTATGTCGCGAGTGCCGGAAGCCTTGCGCAACAGCCCGGCGGCGGCAGGCGAACGCAGCATGACGCAGGCCGATCGACGCGGCCGCGCAGAACCTGACCCACAGAAAAACCTAAAATGTCCTCGACGGAATAACCTAAAAACTGTACAGCAGAAAAACCTAAAAATCGCACGGCCCCATAACCTAATGATTGTCCATGGAGAGGATCAGTGCCCTCGCCCCAGGAGAAACTCGCCGACGCGCTGACCGCGCTTCACCAGCTTCAGGAGCGCGGGCGGGTGGCGATCCGCGCCGGCGACCTCGGCGACAGCCGGCGCCGGCTGCTCGTCCGCCAGGGCTTTCTCCTCGAGGTGATGAAGGGCTGGTATGTCGCCCGCCCGCCCGAGGGCGGCGACGGCGAAAGCACCGCCTGGTACACCACCTACTGGGGCTTCTGCGCCGACTATCTCAATGAACGGTTCGGAACCGACTGGTCTTTGTCCCCGGAGCTCTCGATTGGGCTCCAGACCGGCAACCGGACGGTCCCGCGCCAGCTGCTGGTGCGCAGCCCCAGAGGCGGAAACAAGCCGATCCCGCTCCCGCTCGTCACCTCGCTGCTCGACGCCCGCGCCG
>JABFXK010000029.1 GCA_013361785.1 Sphingomonas sp. | reverse complement strand
ATTATCCAGTCGCAGGAGGCCTGGTCACCGGCCGGCACCGGCAGGCATTTCCCGGCCGGCGCGCTGCTCTCGGTCGATCTTGCACAGCTGAAAGCGAATCCGGGACACCTCGAGCCGACGCTCATTTACGCGCCCGAACGGCGCCAGGCCCTTCAGGGCGCAGCAGCGTCGAAGGACATGCTGCTGGTCTCGATCCTCGACAATGTGCGTGGGCGCATCTTGCTGTTCCACCCGGACAGGAACGGCGGCTGGACGCGCTCGTCGCTCGAGCTCCCCGACAATTCGACGATCAGCGTCAGCGACACCAGCCGGACCGACAATCGGGCGATCCTTGCAGTCACCAGCTTCCTTAGTCCGCCATCATTATGGCTCGCTGACGCGTCGAGCCGCCACGCCGAGCAGATCATGCAGCAGCCACCCAAGTTCGACGCGTCGAACCTGGTTGCCGAGCAGCGCGAAGCGGTGTCGAGCGACGGGACCAAAATCCCTTATTTCCTGGTGCACCGAAGCGACATCAAATTGGATGGCAGCAATCCGACCCTGCTTTACGCTTATGGCGGCTTCGAAGTGAGCCAGACGCCCTCTTATTCGCCTGCGACTGGCAAGCTGTGGCTGGAAAACGGCGGCGTCTATGCGCTCGCCAACATCCGCGGCGGCGGCGAGTTCGGCCCGGCGTGGCACGAGGCCGGGCTCTCCACCAGGCGCCAGATCGTCTATGATGATTTCACCGCGGTCGCGAAGGACCTGATCGCTTCCAAAGTGACCAGTCCGCGGCGGCTCGGGATTCGCGGCGGCTCCAATGGCGGGCTGCTGATGGGTGTCGAATTCACCCAGCATCCGGAGCTTTGGCACGCGGTAGTCATCGACGTTCCGCTGCTCGACATGATCCGCATCTCCAAGATCGCGGCCGGGGCGTCGTGGGAAGGCGAATATGGCAGCGTCGAGGACCCTGCGGTACGTGCGTTCTGGGAGAAGACCTCGCCCTATCAGAACCTGCGCGCGAACATCCAATATCCGGTGCCCTTCATCTTCACCACCACCAAGGACGATCGCGTCGGCCCTCAGCATGCACGCAAGTTCGCTGCCCGGATGGAGGAGATGGGCCTGCCCTTCCTTTATTATGAGAATATCGAGGGCGGGCATGCGGCGGGCGCAAATCTCAGGCAGACCGCCCGGACCAATGCGCTGGAGTTGACCTATTTGACGCGCAAGCTGATGGACGCCCAGGAGCCGCCGGTTAAGTGAATTGAGCGGTAATCGCCGCTCGTAATCTTGCGGTAAGTATTTCTGCCCCACGACGTGCGGGACATCATGCGTCGTGCCGACCCGACCCGCTCAGCCTTCGTCATCGCGCGTGGCGCAGCATTGCTCGCCGGCGGCTGCGGACAGTCGGAACGTCGGCAGCAAGGATCGATAATCGTCCAGCTCCCGCCGGCGAGGCCCTACCGGCCAGCCGCGGTGAAGCCTGGATTTTCCCAGCCGGTGACCGGAATCGTCAGGGCTTAGAAGGCTTCGGCAGGGATCTTCATCAGCGTCTCGGCACCCGCTTCGATCTTCTTGCGCAGCGCTGTCGACATCACCAACTCGCGCTGCGCGTAAAATTTAGCGGTGACGAGCTTCGCCTCATGGAACAGCCTGTCCTCGGCGCCTTCGTTCAAGGCGCGCTGCGATGCCTCCGCCATCTTCATCCACATCCAGCCGAGCGCCACGAGACCCATCAGGTCCATATAGGCGTAGGCGCCCGCCCCGGCATTGTCCGGATCGCCGGTGCCGTTCCTTGCGAGCCACATCGTTGCAGCTTCGAGATCCTCGAGCGCCGGCTCGAGCGACGCAGCAACGGCTGACGCATCTCCGGCGCTTTTCGCCGCCGCAATATCGCGGCGGACCAACTCGAAGAAGGCGCGCACCGCGCGGCCGCCATCCTTGGGCAGCTTGCGGCCGACGAGGTCCATCGCCTGAATGCCGTTGGTGCCCTCGTAGATCTGGGTAATGCGCGCGTCGCGCACGAACTGCTCGATTCCATGCTCGCGGATATAGCCGTGACCACCGAGCACCTGCTGGGCGTAGACCGCGGCCTGGAAGCCTTTGTCGGTCAGATAGCCCTTGATCACCGGGGTGATCAGGCCAAGGAGGTCATCGGCGTTCCGCCGTTCCGCCTCGTCGGGGGAGCTGCGCATCAGGTCGACCTGGAGCGCTCCCCACAGCACCAGCGCGCGACCGGCCTCGTTCCACGCCTTGGACTCCATCAGCATCCGGCGCACGTCGGGATGGACAATGCTCGGCTCTGCCGGCGGTCGCGCGCATAAGCGGCGGCATTCTGGTAGGCGACCTCGCCCTGCGCAATTCCCTGGAGGCCGACACCGAGCCGCGCAGCGTTCATCATGATGAACATGGCTTGCAGGCCCTTCTCGGGCTCGCCGACGAGCCAGCCCTTCGCACCGTCATAATTCATGACGCAGGTTGCGTTGCCGTGGATTCCCATCTTCTTTTCGAGTGCGCCGCACTGAACGGCGTTGCGCTCGCCGAGCGAACCATCGTCATTGACCAGATATTTCGGCACGACGAACAGGCTGATCCCCTTGACGTTGTCGGGCGCACCGGAGCGCTTTGCGAGGACCAGATGGATGATGTTCTCGGCAAGATCATGCTCGCCCGAAGAGATGAAGATCTTTGTGCCGGTGATCGAATAGCTGCCGTCGGGATTTTCCTCGGCACGCGTTTTCAACAGCCCAAGGTCGGTGCCGCAGTGCGGCTCGGTGAGGTTCATCGTCCCGGTCCAGCGGCCGGCGACCATGTTCGGGACATACCTCCGTTTCAGCTCGTCCGAGCCTTTGACCAGCAGCGAGGCAATCGCTCCGGCGGTGAGCCCCTGATACAT
>JABFXK010000143.1 GCA_013361785.1 Sphingomonas sp. | reverse complement strand
GAGCACCGGTCGATCGAACGAATACGCGCGCTGAGTCGCGTCGGCGAAGGCGCGCGTCGGAGCAACGACGATGTCCGCGCGCCGTAGACCGCGATCGACGAGCTCGCGCCGCCATTCGAAGTGTCGCGGCAGTGGCGTGCCTTTTACCGCCGCCCACCACGTTGCGACGCAGCTGTGCTGGACTGCGACGGACGGGCAGGCAAACATCCCGCCGGCCAGCAGCGCGGCGCTGCTCGTCTGGACGACGTCAGCGCACTGATCTTTGGCGATCTGCGCAAGCGCTTCTCCGGCGCGCTCGATGCTCGCCCCGCTCGTATCCAGCCATTCGAGAGGCAGCCCGGTGTCGATCAGCTGAATGCCCGCGGCAGCTTGCCGCTGCTCGGCGTTTGCCGAAGGTCCCGCGATCGCCAACACCGCGTCAACGCCAAGCGGCTCGAGCGCGCGCGCAAGTTCGAGGCTGTAGGTCCACACTCCTCCAACCGCATCGGCAACGAGGAGAAGGCGGAGCCGACTCATTCCGCCGCGCCGGCGAGGTGCAGCTCGGGATAGAGTTCCAGTCCGCGCTCGCTCGCCAGCCAGCCGGCGAGCCGAGCGACGCCTTCGCGCCATCCGCGCGGGCGGTGCAGATTAAGCGCGGAACGCGCCTGCTGCGTATCCGAAACGTACCAGCGCTGATCCCCCTGGCGCCAATCTTCGAACTGAAGTTCGACGTCTCGGCCGACGATTGACTGAATCTCGTCGACGAGCTGCAGCAAACTGATCGCATTATCGGGACCACCGCCGAGGTTGAACGCTCGTCCTGCGATGCGGTCGATGTTATCCAGGGCGGCCACATAAGCCTCGACGGCGTCGCCCACATCGAGGATATCGCGGACCTGCCTGCCATCACCGTAAATCGTGACCGGCTGCCGCTCGAGCGCTCGGATGATGAAGTGCGCGACCCAGCCCTGGTCCTCGGTCCCCATCTGCCGCTGTCCGTAGATGCAGCTCATCCGGAACACGACCGTCGGAATTCCGAAGCTTCGGCAATAGTCGAGCACATATTGGTCGGCCGCGCCCTTCGAGCAGCCGTAGGGTGTATGGAAGTCGAGCGCGCGGCTTTCGGCGACGCCGCGGCGGGCCGCGAACGACTTCGGCTCGTAGCGCTCATGCAGCGTGTCGAGCTCGAAATCGGCGAGATCGCCGTACACCTTGTTGGTCGAGGCGAAGATCACCGGCACCGGTTCGCCGCGCACGCGAATGGCGTCCAAGAGGTTCAGGGTGCCGCGGACGTTGATGTCGAAATCCTCGCGCGGATCTACGAGGCTCGTTGTCACCGCGACCTGGGCCGCAAAGTGATATACCGCCTTTACATCCGCAGCGGCACGCACGAGCTGATCCTCATCGCGGACGTCGCCGACGATGCTGGTGATCCTGTCGCGGTGGATCGATTTCAGCCACTCGAGATTGCGCTCGACGCCGGGGCGCGAAAGCGCATCGTAGACGATGATCCGATGGCCCTCGGAAGCGAGCCGATAGGCGAGATTACTGCCGATAAACCCGGCGCCGCCGGTGATCAGGATCGCGCGAGGATCAGGCGTTCCAGTCATGCCACCAGCCCCTTCGCTTCGAGCTCTGCGCGGGCTTCGTCGACGCGGTCGCTCGCGCTCTGGCGTGCGACCCATTCGGCGAGTTCGGCGATGCCCTCGTCGAAGTCCTTCTCGGCGCGGAAGCCGAGCTTGTCGGCGGCTTTCGAGCCGTCGCAGAAGCAGTGACGAATGTCGCCGACGCGCGCCTTGGCGGCGATCTCGGGCTCAATGGCGTTGCGCTGGAGAGCACGAGCGATCGACTGCGCGACGTCTTTGACGTTGCGATCGACGCCCGAGCCAATGTTGAACACTTCGCCATTGGCCTGCGGATTGACCAGCGCATCGCAGAACGCACGTGCAACGTCGCCAACATAGACGAAGTCTCGCCGCTGCTCGCCGTCCTCGAAGATCAGCGGAGGCTGGCCATTCAGCAGCCGTGAGGAAAAGATGGCGAGCACGCCCGTGTACGGATTCGATAACGCCTGGCCGGGGCCGTAGACGTTGAACAGGCGAAGGCAGGTTCCTTCCATGCCATAGGCCTGCGTCATGATCAGCGTCTGACGCTCCTGCACATATTTGCCGAGCGCGTAGATCGACGCGAGGCTCGGCTGCTTCCATTCGGGCGTGGGGATCGGCGTCAGCGGGCGGCCCTCCGTGTCGAGCGGGTCCCAGCTTTGCGTGTCGGATGTGCGGGCTTTCCGCTCCGCGTTCTGCACGAGCTTGCCGTCGGCATCCTCGTACAGCCCTTCGCCGTAGATGCTCATCGAGGAGGCGGTGACGACCCGCCGCACGGGGCGATCGATCAGGGCTTCGAATAGCACTGCCGATCCGGTCTCGTTGACCGACGTGTAGCGCTCGACTGCATACATCGACTGGCCGACGCCGACCTCGGCGGCGAGATGGATGATGCTGTCGATGTCCTTGAGCGAGTGCCCAACCACATCCTTGTTGCGGATGTCGCCGACGATCAGCTCGGCATCGTCGGGGAAGTCTTCGGGACGTTCGCGGTCGCCGTGCACCTGCTCGATCAGACTGTCGAGCACGCGGACCTCGTTGCCCCGGTTCAACAGCTCTTTCGTGACGGCCCGACCAATGAAGCCGGCGCCGCCCGTCACAAGGACTCGTTCCCCCAACGCCTTCCTCCTAATCTATGTTATTGTTTCGTTGAATCAACGACTTGCAGCTTGTTCTTCATCAACCGATTGGCGCGAGGGTTTGTTCCCCAAGCGGCTCGTTCCGGGCTTCAACCGACCGAGGATTCGAGCCGAGTCGCGCGGCCGGTACTTTCAAGAAGATGTTGAAGCTCAGCCGCATAGCGGCGGGCACGGCGATCGAGCCGCTGCTGTTCGGCGGGGTGCGTGATGGTCTGGCCGAGCCTCGCCTGCCCCAACCGGAACGCCAGATAAGCGACCCGGTAGAAGCCGAGCAGCTCGCGATCTACAGTGGCTGCGGCCGAGTTTTCGACAGCGGCGATGAAGCCCTCCGATTGATCTTGATCGACATCAATTTCGATCATCGCGCCCGCCACATCCCACGCGAGGTCCTGACAGCCGACGAGATCATGTGCTTGGTGGTGGTCCAGCGCATCGGTTTTGATCAGCACGCCCGAACTCGAACGCAGCCATTCGTCGCGATCAAGTTTGTTGTCGGTGCGCACGCGTACAATTCGACGCTTGAGCGCATCCGCGCGGCTCGCCCACGTCTCGACCGCGCTCGCGAGCTCGTCGCCAAACTCAAGCGAAACGTTCCGGCACGCCATCGTCACAAGATCGTCGATGCTCGCCCCGCTGCCGCTCGCCGCCGGCAAGAGTCGCGCGCGCGTGCCGATATAGTGCGCGATTTCCGCCAGGGGCTTCGCGTCAGAGTTCAGCGGCGCGGCGCCTTCGCACCAGCGCTCGACAAGAAATCCGTGCGCGAGGCCGATGGGCTCGGCGACAAGCCGATCGCGATGAAGCGATCGCGCGATTCCGAGCTTGTCTTCTCCGATGCGGCCCAGGCCTGCGAACTTGACGAGGAAGCGCTCGCCGCGCGCGCTAACCAAATATTTGCGCCGCTCCCATGCGGGGACCGTCGGCGGCCAATCATCCGCTCGCGCATAATGGAGGTGTCGCCACTCTCCGCCCGAAAGATTACGCGGCGGCTCGTCGATCGGGCCGATCAAATCGGCGCACCAGCGCGCGATCAGCTCAGGCCAGCGTTCGTCGAAATCACCGGCCTGCCGCTGCACTCGAGCCCACCAGCTGCGCCGCCTGTCGCTTGACGCGGCTCCTGGGTGCCCGGCGTGGCTCGGCACGACGGCGATGCGCTCATCGGGAATGCCGCGATCGATCAGCCAGTCGGCGACTGACGTGAATGAGCTTCCTGACTGACCCGGTCCTTCGTCGACTATGACGTAATGCGCGTCGCCCTGAAGCAATTCGTCCTCGAGCGCTGGATCAATGGCAATCTCGCGCGAGGAGGGGTCACCGAACGGACGGACGCTGATCGGCAGCGGCGCGCCAAGTGCGGCGGCGACAACGGCGCTAAGCGACGTGCCGATGCTGCGCATTCCAATCACTCGCGCGGCGCCGAGCAGCTTCAGGCGCCGCGCGGCCTCCACATAGGCTTCGGGATAGACGGCGTAGAATGCGAATCCTTCAGGAAGCCGCAGTTCGACACTCGCCGGCCCGCCATTCGCGAGGCGCAGGCGCGGCAGCTGACCGAGCGATCGAAAGCGGCTGTCCCAGGAGGTGCAGACTGCCTGGCCGAGCTTCAGGAGAAACTCGCCGAGCTCATCATTTGCGGCGGTTCGGCGATCTTCCCGATGTTCAGCGAAGGCATCGTCCGCGATGCCTTGCAACAGCTGACCTGTTTCGACCAGCGCGGCGACCAGCCGGTCGTGCCGCCCGAGACCAGGCGGCGCGGCCGCGATTCCGTCGAGTTGCCGATTGATCTCACGCGCGCGAACGGCGGGGTCGACCTCCTCCTGATGATCTCCGTACACCAGCATGCGCTCAGCCGTTCGCCAGGTGACGGTAAGCGATGCACCCGAAGCTATGATAATCGGGCGCCGTCTTGCCGCGCGTGCGCAGCCACTCGGCCCAGCCGCGATATTGGTCGAAGCTCGGAGAGACGACCTCGCGCGCGCCCTTGGCGTGCAGCAGCGCATCGAGCGGTTCGCGGCCCTGGTCGACGAGGATGCATAACGAGAGCAGTGCTGAGCGTCCGATCCCGTGCTGGCAGTGTATCAGCACCTTCTCACCGCGCTCGATATGTTCGCGCGCGAAGCGCACGCCGCGATCGAGCATGTCCGTACTTGCAGGCAGCAAGTCGGGCGTCGGCAGGTGAAGGAAATCGATGCCTGCGGCACGCAGCCGTTCCTCGTCGTCGCGATCCTCCTCGCGCAGGTCGACGACAGCAGTGATGCCGTGACTGCCAGCGAGCTCGGCTGCGCGCTCGATCGGAAAACAGCCTCCGATGGCGAGGCTGTCGGTCAACCAGTGGAGATCCGGCGTCCAGGAGGACTGAGTGCCAGTCACTCGATCTTCTTCATCTTCTTCTTGGTTAGCATCTTCTTCTTCATCTTCGGACTCGCGTGTTACTGTTGTTCTCATACGAATACTGTTGTTCCGCAGTCACTGGATGGAACAACAAAGCTTCGTAACTGTTCCGCGCCCGTATGTTTTCTCATTCCAACGCCGAACCGACCCGCGAATGAGCTCAGGAGAAGTGAAGCTCCGAGCCGTCCCGAAAAGCGACCTCGAGGAGCGCATCGAGGCGCTCGCCCCATGGTTCCACAACATCGATCTCGACGGCGTGTGGACCGCGCCAGACCACTTCCTCGGCGATTATCCCGGCGCGAAGTTCAAGCGCTTCGCTCCGCATCTCCCGAAGGATCTCAGCGGCAAGAGCGTGCTCGATATCGGCTGCAACGCGGGCTTCTATTCAATCGAGATGAAGCGCCGCGGCGCCGACCGAGTGCTCGGCATCGACAGCGATGATCGGTACCTCGCGCAGGCGCGGCTCGCGACCGAAGTGCTCGGCTATGAGGATGATGTCGAGTTCGCGAAACTTGATGTCTACGATGTCGGCGCGATCGGTGAGAAGTTCGATCTCGTGATCTTCATGGGGGTGCTTTACCATCTGCGGCATCCGCTGCTCGCACTGGATCTCATTCGGGAGCATGTCGCCAAGGACATGCTGCTGTTCCAGTCGATGCAGCGGGGCTCGAAGTTCGTCCTCGAGCTCAGAGACGATTACGAGTTTTCCGAGGAAGGCATCTTCTTCGAGAGCAGCTTTCCGAAACTCCACTTCGTCGAGCGCCAATATTCGCACGACTGGACCAATTGGTGGGTACCCAACCGCGCCTGCACCGAAGCGATGCTGCGTTCGTCCGGGTTCAGTATCGACAAGAGGATCGAGGAAGAGGTCTACATCTGACGAGTCGCCGATCGCCCTTACGCAAAGTTCGGGCCAGCCGCCGTCTATCCCGCGCCGGAGGCCGCGCGATGATCGAAGCAGCGATGATCTGGAACGAGCCCAACAACAAGTCGCATTGGGACCCGGAGATCGACCCCGAGTGGAGGATGTTCGCCAACATGGCGATCCAGGCGTCCGACGCGATCCGGCAGGCGAACCCAGAAGTGAAGCGCGTGCTCGGCGGAATGTCTCCGATCGACCCGTTCTGGGTGGAGCGGATGAAGGGCTACGGAGTGATCGATGCGGTCGACGTAGTCGCGCTCCACGGGTTCCCGCTCGACTGGAACCTGTGGCCGATCGACGAATGGCCCCAGCGCGTCGCCGACATCGAGGCGGTGATTCCGGCCAAGGAGCTGTGGGTGACCGAGGTCGGAGTGGGAAGCTTTGGCGCCGAGGAGGTCCAGCAATTTGGTCTCAACCGCACCGCCGAACTCCTGCTCAGCCGGGTTCCGCGCGTCTTCTGGTATTCGCTGTTCGATCTTCCGCGAACCTGGGAGGCAACCACCCGCCACAAGGAAGCGGAGGGCTCGTCCTATTATCGTCACTTCTACATGGGCCTGATCAAGGAAGACGGGACGCCCAAGCTCGCGCTCGATGACTTCCGCAAATACACGCCGGAGATGGGGATCATGCAGTGGTTCCATTGGCAGGATCACCGCCTCGACGACGCCGTCCGGTGGATGAAGGACCTCGGGATCACTCACCTGCGCACTGGTCTCAGCTGGTGGGACAGCTTCCGGGACGGATGGGAGGATTGGTTCGACCGCCAGATGGACGCGCTCGAGGATTTCTCGACGACCGTCACGTTCTGCTTCACGCCCGATCATCTCGGGATTCAGCCGCACCACACCAGCCCACCCAGAGACCCGGCGCTGTTCGCCGATTTTTGCGGGCGAATGATCGAGCGCTACGCGCCGCGCTCCTCCATGAAAGTCGCCGCCGAATGAGCCTGCACGATCCACAACGCACGGATGTCAATGTCGCGATCGTCGGCGTCGGCAATTGCGCGAGCTCGCTGGTCCAGGGAATCGCGCATTATTCCAATGGCGGCGCCAACGAGCAGATCGGCCTGTCGCACTGGGACCTCGGAGGCTACCGGCCGAAGGACCTCAAGATCGTCGCTGCGTGGGACATCGACAAGCGCAAGGTCGGGCGCGACGTTGCCGAAGCGATCTTCGCGCCGCCCAATTGCACGACCGTCTTCTGCGATCACGTGCCGGAGACCGGAACGAAGGTGCGAATGGGCAAATTGCTCGACGGGATCGCCGATCACATGGCGAACTTCCCCGACGAGCGCACCTTCCTGTTGGCTGACGGGCAGCGCGAACCGACCCACGACGAAGTGGTCGAAGTGCTGCGCGACACCGGCACCGATGTGATGATCAATTACTTGCCGGTCGGGTCGCAGAAGGCGACCGAATTCTACGCCGAATGCGCGCTCGATGCGCGCGTCGCGTTCGTCAACTGCATTCCGGTGTTCATCGGCAGCGACGAAGCATGGGCAAAGCGGTTCGAGGAAGCGGGCGTTCCCGTGATCGGCGACGACATCAAGTCGCAACTCGGCGCGACCATCGTCCACCGCGTCCTCACCGACCTGTTCAAGAAGCGCGGCGTGAAGCTCGACCGGACTTACCAGCTCAATACCGGTGGGAACACCGACTTCCTCAACATGCTCGAGCGCGCGCGGCTCGCGTCGAAGAAGATCAGCAAGACCGAAGCGGTGCAGTCCGTGGCCGAGCACCGGCTCGATCCCGAGCAGATCCATGTCGGACCTTCCGACTATGTCGCATGGCAGAACGACAACAAGGTCTGCTTCCTCAGGATGGAAGGCGAGCTGTTCGGCGGCGTTCCGATGAATATCGAGCTTCGGCTGTCGGTCGAAGATTCACCCAACAGCGCCGGTGTCGCCATCGACCTCATTCGCTGTGCCCGGCTTGCCAAGGATCGCGGCCTTGCGGGTCCGATCCACCCTGCCGCCTCGGCCTTCTGTAAGCATCCGCCGCGACAGGTCGCCGATGACGAGGCGTTCGTCGAATTGGAGCGCTTCATTCGCGGCTAGGTGCTTGAGCCGTACGGCACAGGCGCTAACCTCCCGCTCGGGAGGGTTTTGGGGTGAAGCACAACTTCTTTCTTATGGCAGCCGCGCCGCTGCTGATCGCGGCCGCTCCGGGATGGAAAACGCAGGCGCTCGCGTCGGCAGCGCCCTATATCGACAAGGCCAACAGCGACTGGGAGCGTGCAATTGTCAGCGGCAACGCGGCGGTGCTGAGCGCTCCCTATGCGGCCAACGGCGTCTTCATCGCGCCGGACGGGACCGCGATCCATGGCAATGCCGGCGTGAAGACGATGTACGCGCGGCGGCCGACCGGCGTGAAGGTGCTTCGCGCAACCATCCACAGCGACGGCCGTACCGCGGCGGACCCGGACGACGTGTACGAGTGGGGCAGTGCGCAAATGACGCTGCTTAGCAAGGGCAAGGAGCGCCTGGTGGTCGGCCGCTATCTGACGGTCTGGCACCGCTCAGGCAAGCAATGGTTGATCACGCACAATATCGCCTTTTGAGCGAAGCGATTGCTGGGATGAGGCGTTGATTCGCGAGTCCTCAAGAGGAGAAGCGACAATGCCAGCCAAATCGAAAGCGCAGCAGAAAGCTGCCGGCGCCGCCCTCGCGGTCAAGGAGCATGAAGCCCCCAAGAGTTCGCTCAAAGGCGCATCGAAGAGCATGTACGATTCGATGAGCGAGAAAGAGCTGAAGAAAATGGCCTCGACGAGCCGCAAGGGTAAGCCGGAGCACGCTTCCAAGAAGAAATAGACGCCTTTTCACATCGGCTGCGGCGGCTAAAGCGCGCCGATGCGATGCTTCTGGGACGAGCGGCAGCGGGCCCATGCGCCGGCGGCGGAATTCTTCAACGGCAAGCTTCACCCGGCGGCCGAGCATCCGGGCCGGGTCGATTCGATCCTGAGCGCGATCGGTCGGACCGAAATGCCCCAGGACGGCGGAATCGAGCCGCTGCTCCGGGTGCACAGCCGCGACTATCTCGACCTGCTCAATGATGCGCACCGGGATTGGCTCGCCGCAGGTCGCGAGGGCGATGCGTTCCCCTACACCTTCCCGATCGTCGGAAGCCGTACGCTCGAGCTTTCACGGATCGACGCGCGGCTGGGACAGCACAGCTTCGACACGTCCACTCCGATCGGTCCGGGCACCTGGGAGGCCTGCTACTGGAGCGCGCAAACGGGGCTAGCCGGGCTGTCGGCCGTCCTTGGCGGCGAGCGGAGCGCGTTCGCCTTCACCCGCCCACCGGGCCACCACGCCGGTCGGGATTATCTGGGCGGATATTCCTACCTGAACCACGCCGCGATCTGCGCCGAGGCGGCGCTTGCGGCGGGGCGGCGACGCATCGCCATGCTCGATGTCGACTACCACCACGGAAACGGCACGCAGGACATCTTCGCCGGCCGCGAGGACGTGTTCTTCGCCTCGATCCACGCCGATCCCTCGACCGATTACCCCTTCTTCTGGGGCCATGCCGACGAGACCAGCGGCAACATTCTCGACCTCCCGCTGCCGCGCGGCACCGACTGGGGCGGCTACGCGCCGGCGCTGACGCACGCCATCGATTGGCTCGAGAAAGCCACGCCCGACCTCCTGATCGTCAGCTACGGCGCCGATACGCACGAAGCCGACCCGATCAGCTATTTCAAGCTCAAGACCAGCGACTATGCGCCAATGGCGCGCCGGATCGCGTCGATGAACCTGCCGACGCTGGTCGTGATGGAAGGCGGCTATGCGATCGAGGCGCTCGGCGCCAACGTCAGCGAGTTCCTCGGCAGCTTTTAAAGCTTCTCCGTCAGCTCGGGGACGATCTTGAACAGGTCGCCGACGAGGCCGATGTCGGCGACCTGGAAGATCGGCGCCTCCTCGTCCTTGTTGATCGCGACGATGGTCTTCGAATCTTTCATTCCGGCGAGGTGCTGGATCGCGCCGGAAATGCCGATCGCGATATAGACCTGCGGAGCGACGATCTTGCCGGTCTGGCCAACCTGGGAGTCGTTGGGCGCATAGCCCGCGTCGACCGCCGCGCGGCTGGCGCCGACCGCGGCGCCGAGCTTGTCCGCGAGCGGTTCGAGCAGCGAATGGAACTGGTCCGACGAGCCGAATGCGCGACCGCCCGAGACGATGACCTTGGCGCTGGTCAGCTCCGGCCGCTCGCTTTCCGATGCGTCCATCGACACGAACTCGCTGTTGCCGGCGCCCTGCCCTGAATCGACCTGCTCGACCGATGCGCTGCCGCCATCGGCAGCGGCCTTGTCGAAGGCGGTGCCGCGCACCGTGATGACCTTCTTGGCATCGTTCGATTTCACCGTCGCGATCGCGTTGCCGGCGTAGATCGGGCGCACGAAGGTGTTCGCATCCTCAATCCCGATCACGTCGCTGACCTGCATCACGTCGATCAGGGCGGCGACACGCGGCGCGATATTCTTGCCGAACGTTGTCGCCGGCGCGACGAACGCGTCATAGCCCTCCATCAGCTTCGCAGCGACCGGAGCGATATTCTCCGCCAACTCGTGATCGAGATGCGGCGCGTCGGCGTTGAGCACCTTGGTCACGCCCGCGATCTTCGCCGCGGCATCCGCGACTGCATCGACGCCGTTGCCCGCGACCAGCGCATGGACGTCGCCGAGCTTGCCCGCCGCGGTCACCGCCGCGAGCGTCGCATCCTTGATCGACTTGCCGTCATGTTCGACGAGGACGAGCACGCTCATTTCGCAATCCCCAGACCCTTGAGGCGGTCGACCAACTCGTCGACGCTTCCGACCTTGATGCCGGCCTGGCGCTTGGGTGGTTCGGTCACCTTCACCGTC